>JAEMPJ010000009.1 GCA_022759365.1 Thermogladius sp.
CACTCGATCTAACCAGCCCGCAGTAAACGAACCCATCATGTTGGCATGGGTTCAAAATCCTTGTCAAGGATAATCCAAGTACACGGGTATGACCTCGCCCTCCTCGAAGCCCTCGCTACCCTCCTCCACCCTGATGTAGGAGTCGGTCTCGGAGAGGCTTCTCAACAAGCCGCTGCCCCTCAGCATGAAGGGCTCTACGACCAGCTCGCCCCCGACAGCTTTAAGCCTCGACCTGATGAAAGTAGTGTAGCCCGCTTGGTTTGGCAGGCGCGTGGCCAACCTCGCGTATACTACACGCGTCTCCAAGCCCTTCAACCCGAGGGCCCTGGTCAAGGCGGGTTTAAACAAACCCTCCAGGCCGGTCCAAGCCGCTAGTGGGAAACCGCTTAAATGTAGGATGGGCTTGCCGTCGATCAGGGAGAGGCTTGTAGGCCTCCCAGGCCTCATGGCAACCCCTCTGAAAACCCACTCGCCGTTCTTCTCGACGAGCTCGTAGACAAGGTCGCTGGAGCCAGGGCCGGTGCCCCCCGTGGTTATCACGATGTCGTTGACGCTCAGAGCCTTGAGGACGATGTCTTCAACAATATTGTATTCATCGGGGGCTATACCGTAGTAGGCTGTGTTTATGAAGGGGTACCTCCCCAAATATGATAACACCACGTAGCTAGTTGAATTCAATATTCTACCTCTAGGCAGGTCGCCTGAAACCCACGCGGGCTCAACCACCTCGCTACCGATCGAGACGACCCCGATCCTCAGCTTCCCCAGCACCTCCACTCTACTGTAGCCTGCTGCAGATAACACGGGTATTTTCCTGAAGTCGAGCACGCTACCGGCTTCGAGAACTACATCCCCTGCTGAGAAGTCCTCGCCACGCCTCGAGACGTTGGCCCCAACTGCTACAGGCCTGTAAACCAGTATCTTCCCATCCCTCCAAGTGGTTTCCTCGACCATCACAACAGCGTCAGCCCCCTCGGGCAGTGGCTCACCCGTGGAGACCGGGGAGGCGTAGCCTGGTTTAATCTGGGCCTCCTTTACGACTCTCAATTCCACTGGGTTGAATAAGCTAGCGCTGTAAGTATCCGAGCTTCTAACAGCGTAGCCGTCTACCGCGCTCCTGTCGAAGGGCGGGTGGGCTATTTTTGCCTCAATGCTCCTCGCCAGCACCCTCCCCCTTGCTTCAAGCAGTTCTACCTCCTCTACACCCAGCTTCAAGCCCTTTAGCACGCTGGCTAGTTTATCAACCGCGTCGGCCAGGCTGGTTAAAGACTTTAACTCCTTCCCCTCCAAGACAACACCTCCACCGTAAATCGGATCCTATCTGCGGCTTAATACTTCAAAGCCGCCTCGCAAAGTAGTCTTGTATCCTCTTGTACAACCCGAGGTAGGCTGAGACAGCCCCGCCGACGACAGGGATGCCCCTGGAGACCCTCTCCAGGAATGAGAGCTCGACGTCTGTAAGGGCGCGGAGACCAGCAGACGCCACGCTGTAGGCTAGCAGGGTGATTGAGAAGCCTACAGCCAACCTGGCGATGGAGAAAGGCAGTAGCTCCGCGACCGGTATGGAGGAGGCGACAGCCACCGCGGAGGCCGCAAACACCTTGGCGTACTTGGAGTAGCCGAATTTAAACCCACTCCTAGATAAGAAGAGCAGCTGGTAGACTAGGGCGGGTATACCCGCTGCCGCGTAAGCTACTGCTAGACCCGGGACACCGAGGAGTAGGCCGAGCGAGGTATATAGGGCTACGCCCGCGGCGAGCCCAATGATATTAGACTTGAGGATAACCTGCTTGTAACCCTCCGCCTGGATTATAGAGCCGGCTACAACGCTGAAAGGCCACGTCAGGAGTGTCAGGGATATTATGGTATAGTAGAAGGCCGCGCTGACATACTCGGAGCCGTATACAGCTCTGATAACGTCGCCCGAGTACACTATCGAGAACAATGACAGGGGGAGGGTTAGCGCTAGTAGAGCTGAGAGAGCCGCCTCGGCGACACCCCCTAGATTCCTCTCACCGCTCTTCGACTGGTAGACGAAGAGGGGTAGTAGAGGTGTCGCGATCGCGCCGTAGACGGCTGTCACAGCCCCGAGGAAGTTGTAGGCCGCGTTGAAGTAGCCCGCCATAGCGTTACCGAGGTCGCCTAGACCCGCTGTCACGAAGCCGAGGATGTAGCTTTGAAGCCTCCCGACAATAGCCCCGGCCACGCTCCCCGAGTACACTGCGAGAGCGTATGTTAAAACCTCTTTGAAGTCGAGCCCGCATCCACCCCCTGAAACAACTCTCCTCGTAAGGAAGAGGGCTACGATGAGGGCGGCGATGTACGATAGACCGGTGGCTATAAT
Source organism: Thermogladius sp. (assembly GCA_022759365.1). Taxonomy (GTDB): domain Archaea; phylum Thermoproteota; class Thermoprotei_A; order Sulfolobales; family Desulfurococcaceae; genus Thermogladius. Next base: position 2,345 of record JAEMPJ010000009.1, read on the forward strand.
GGTGTTCTCTATGGAGGGTGCTACCAGCTTGAACAACGCTACAACAGCTAAGAGGCGTACAGCTGGCTGGACAATGCCCACGATCGTCCAAGACCAGGCTTCGCCAAGCCCGACCATAAGACTCGATAGGTCGCCTACTAGAACCTGGGGGGCTAGAGTCAATGCTGTTAAAGCCACGTACAAGCCTATCCCGCTCCTACTGCTGAAGACCACCCCGAGCTCCTCCCCGAGCAGGACAAGCGGCGCTGAGACGAGGAGGGAGAGGAGGAGCTTCGCCGCTAAGGCTGTCCTCGCAAGCTCAGACACCATGCACATCCTCCCCCTGGAGGCGTAGAGGGAGGAGTACCTGAGGACAGCCGCGTCTAAGCCGAGGTCTGTGAAGAGGATTAGGACGCTCATGGGTATCTGAGATAGACCATACAAGCCGTAGTTCACTGGCCCGAGAAACCTCGCTGTCACCATCAGCGTGGCCACTAGTATCACCAGCTTGATTATCGTTGAAACAGTGTAGAGGAATGCGTGGACGCCGGCCTTCTCGACAGTGTACTCTAGCTCGCTCATCTACACCACGTTCAGCAAGCTGGCTGGATTAGATTATTTGCTGCCGTATCTTTTAATGAGTTTGGTGTGGTAATGAAGCTGGGCGAGGTCTCCGAGAAATCGTTTATTGAGGGAGTCCTGGCGAAATACCTAGCCGGTAAACCAGCGCTATCCCACCTGGAGTTCCCTGACGACGCCTCAGACTTCATCCCCCTAGCCCCGCGCACCATAGTATCCGTTGACGCCTCCTCTATTGCCAGCGTGAAGCTACCCTGGAGGAGTATGGGGGATGCTGCTTGGTCCATTGCCTCAGGTGCCGTGAGCGACCACGTCGCGAAAGCCTCGAGGCCGGCCTACGCCCTCGTCTCAATGGGCCTAGCACCCGATATGAGTGTGGAGGAGGCTGAGTCGATCCTCGAGGGCTTGAACCAGGCTTTCACGCACTACGGTGTGAAGTGGATTGGAGGGGATACAAACAGTTCGCGCGACCCCTGGATCTCCGTAACAATAATAGGGTTTACAACGGCTAAGAAACCTCCCTCCAGGAGAGGGGCGAGAGAGGGGGACATCATCGTTGTGACAGGCAGGTACGGTGCAATGGGCTACGCGGTTGCTAGAGGGTTTGATGAGGCTGCGAGGCAGACATGGGTGGTCGAAAACACGCGCCGGCCCCTCGTAGACTTAAGGGTTGCGACAGTGATAGCGCTGAACTACAAGTCGATCCACGCCAGCATGGATGTAAGCGATGGCCTAGGCTACACTCTCCTAGAAATAGCGAGGTCGAGTAATGTTGGTTTGAGGATTAGGAGACCGCCCCTCCTCTACAAGGAGGTTTACGAGGTGTGTGATGGGAAGCTCGAGTGCCTATACGAGCTGGCGTTGAACGGGGGCGAGGAATACGGTGTAGTCATGGCCGTTGACAAAGATGGTTTAAAGAAAGTACTCGAGGACTTGGACTCGTATGGTATAGAGTACGAGGTTATCGGAGAGGTGTCCAGCGGAGGAGGGTTGGTTGTGGAGGGGCTGGCCTCAACCCGGATCTACCGCTGGGATCAATTCGCCGGCTACGTTAAGCACACTTGACCCTCCTCAGTAGGGTCTTGCAGTATGATGAAAAGGATGCCCTGATTTAAAACAGCATGCCTCCCCAAGTTATTTTCTGGCTGGGATTATGTGGCTCTACTTGGCCGGCTTATCGCTGGGTCTCCTCGGGGTCATGGATTTAATGGTGAACATAGTTGCGGTCAGGATTCTGGGTTTCGATCTCGTGCAGCTCGGGATCTTGAACGCTGCTTGGACGATCGCCGTCATACCTTCTCTAAGGCATGCGAACGCGCTGTCTAACGCTGGTTTAACCAGGAGGCCTGTCATCCTGGGTTTGACATCCCTGACCGTATTCATCGTGTTGCTCTATGATACGGTGGTATCTAGGAACATACTCCTGGTCTACCCAGCCTACATGCTACACGCTGTAGCCTACTCGTATATTAAGACGGGTAGCCAGACGGCTGTCCTCGAATCCTATCAAAGCAGTAGCTGGTCTTACTATAGTAGGAGGCTCTCTCAGTTCGCAGTTCTATCACAGGGCTTGGGCTTGCTGGCTGTCTCCAGGGTTTGGAGCGGCTTATTCCAGGCGTGGAACTACCTGGTGCTAACCCTCGTGGTCCTCCTGGTGAACGCTTCGTTGATAAAAATGATCCCACAGCCCTCGCTGAGGTTCGAGAGGATTCTGACTAGAATAGAGCAGTACTTGAAGAAGGGTCTGACACGTATACACGGCTACCTGACAGTCTCCAGCCTAGACTACGCGGATGGGGAGAAGCTGAACATGATCGTCGGCAGGTTTCTAGGCGAGGGCGTCAGCATACCGCTCCTGGCTATAGCCTTAGCGTCCTTCCGGGTTGGCAACGAGTACTTGTTCACACCTCTACCCTACGTGTTTATATACTTCATGGGTTTGAGTACCCAGGATGTAATAGCTTTATACGGGCTTGGCATGATCCTCGGGTTCATAATAATGCTGTTCATGCCATCAGATGTCGCCAGCAAGGGCGCTCTAACCCTCTCAGTCTTGGCCAAGATCGCTGGCGTCGTCTCAATAGTGGTTTGGAGGCCTGCTTTAATGGCTTCGTCAAGCCTCCTAGCCTTAATATATGTGTCGAACATAGTCATAGACACGACTCTATACACGATATACATCCAGGCCACGAGCGGTAGCAACGTAGGCTTATACAGCATGGTCGCCGAGGCCTCAAGCCTCTTCGGCACCTTGACATCAGGCTTAGTCATGGTGGCGCTGGGTTTAAACACGACTCTCCTAGTACTAGTGGCGTTAAACCTAGTACCGCTCTTATTAGTAGGGGAGAATTGGTGAGGTAGGGAAAAAGTCTAGCTTGCCCTAGACCTGATTACAATCTTCTGCCCAACGATCATAGAGCTCGGTATCAACACGAGTAAGCCATCCTTCCTCCGGGCAACCGTGAACATCGCGTCTATGTCTTCTACAACGACCTCGCTCTCACCCGCCACATCCACCACATCCCCAATCCTAAACGGCCTAGCAAGCAGTATGAACATGCCTGCCACAGCCTGGCTGAGGACGTTCTGAGTAGCGAAGCCTACGACTAATCCTATGAAGCCGCCTAAGGCAACTCCCGCAGCACCCCCGGCGACACCACCGGCTATGCCGGCCAGTAGGCCGCCTATGCCCAGGATCCTGATCATGCTCCTCACAGCAGCCGCAGTCGACTTCCCGTACTTAGGCTGTAGCATCGCGTAGAATAGTGAGGCAACAGCGTTCACTATCATCCAGCCCAGCACCAGCAGGACTATTATGTACACGTATACAGCGTAGTCTTGTAGTGTGAGGAAGCCTCCTAGCTTCGTCGCGCTGTAGAGCATTATCAGACCCTGGGTGAAGAACCACTGTAGTATACCCATCACTACGGCGACCAGTATAGCGTAGAGGATCACCCTACCCATTGCCTTGGAAACCGGCTCCTCCGCCATCTACTCCACCAGAATTATTCATGTTATTGCTGAAAAATAAAAACGTAACACATCCTTCTTTTACGGTCAGCGCCCGCTTTAAATTTTTCATGTCATCGCTTGGGGCTACATTCCCGGGTTCGTCTTCATCCCTTCACACTAATTTATTCCAGGTCTTTGATAAACCTTTGTAAAAGCCCGTATAGGTGTTTGAAGGGTTTGACGATAGCGACACCTATAGAGGCTGTGATGTAGACGAGGGATTTCCACAGGCCTTTACTAGCGTAGATTTCCGCGGCTTTCATCCAGTCTACTTGACCTATAATGTAGATTACAATCAGTGTAGCGGCCGCTAGTATTAAAGCTGAAAGCCAGAGGGGGAGTCCAAGCCTCTCTTCGAGTAATGAGACTAGGGCTCTCCCGTATATGACGGCTAGGGACGACTGTACTATCTTACCAACGAAGACCCCTATAGCATACAATAGGAGGCTGTATGACGCGAAGCCCATGGGTATTAAGACAACGTCGTCTGGCACAGGCGTGAGAGTGACGAAGAGGACTGCGAGGAAGCCTGCTATCTTATGATTGGACGCCAGGTAAGTCCAGTTCCTAACAGTCCTCGAGCTGGATGAGAGGCTTGCGAAACCCCTGCCGATGAAGTAGACTAATATCTTGCCTAAACCAGCCCCAACACCGCTGACGAGACTTATCAGGAGGAGGCTTGTTGGATCACGGAAGCCTGCGGCATACAGCACTATGTAGAGTAGGTATGGGATCGCCACAAACGGTATTGCGTTCGATATGAAAGACACAAAGAAAACCCCGTATAAACCGGATTCTCCGAGGATTCTCATAATGAGGTGGAAGACGTCTCTCACAATACTGAGGGAGGCCATCCACATCTTCAACCTTGAAAATACGAGTACCTAGACCAGGCTATATAACATTGTTGTGTTCAAGAATCATATAGGGTAGTTTAAGGAGAGATATAACGCTATGTTGATCCGTCTAGTTGGAGACGTCGTATACGAGTCGATCGCCTCAGCCTACGCTGGGGGCGGCGTCTACTACACGCCCCTAGGGTTTAGGCCTGAGGGCTTGAGGTTTCAGGCGAAGGTGTACCCTGAGACCGGGCTGTACAGTATCGTAGACAAGGTGGGGTTCATAGTCTTGAACCTGACTAGGAACCCGGTGCACTACCTTCTCTCCTCTTTTAAAAAAGAGTTTAAGCCGAACCTGGCTTTCACAAAGGCGCGTTGCGTGGACGCCCCGCGGCTAGCTGGCGCTGAGGCCTACGTTGAAACTATTGTAGCTGGTGTAAGAGAGTTAAGCGGGTTGAAGATTGTGGAGTTGGAGCCAGTCTGCTTGGACACGGGCGCTCTCCTAACCCCCTACTCGAGGGCTGACGCCATGTTGATAGAGATGATAGTCTACGCGACTAAGATAAGGGCCTTCAAAAGCAAGGGGGATGAGGTGAGCGCGGGCTACTACGCAAACCTGTTCAAGGAGGCTAGAAGCATTTTAGAGAGAGTAGCCGGTAGCAAGTCGTACAGGGGGATGGCGGACTTCCTAAGCGGAGTGGTGTCTAAATGGGTAGAGGGGTAGAAGTCTCGGCTCCCGCGAGGCTCCACTTCGGCCTCCTGAACCCGCACGGCATCGCAGGCTACAGGGTTTACGGTAGTGTAGGCCTGGCCCTCAAGTACCCTAGAGTGGTTGTCGAGGTATACGAAGACGAGGAGTTCAAGTTGCCCCCGGTGTTAGAGGAAGGCGAGAAGAGCCTCCTCCTACAGTTCCTCCGGAAGAGGGGTGTGGGGGGTGTTAGGGTTGTCGTCAAGGAGACTCCTCCAAGGCACACAGGTTTCGGAACGACGACACAGCTCCTGCTCTCAATAGCTTCCGGCGCTCTAAGCCTCCACGGTTTACAGTACGATATCCTCGATTTAGCCTGGGAGCTGGGTAGAGGCAGGGCTTCAAGCGTGGGGACCTACGCATTCGCTTACGGGGGTCTAATAGTGGATGCCGGGAGAGGAGCGGCTTCGAGGATAGCGCCCCTCGCCGCGAGGCTAGTCTTCCCCGAGGAGTGGAGGTTCGTCCTAGCTTTGCCGAGGGGCGTAGGGTTGAGCGGGCCTGAGGAGGAGAAGGCGATGAAGAGGGTTAGGCACTACGAGGCGTCGCGCGTCTACGAGGCTTCCTGGGTGCTACACTACGGTTTGATACCGGCTGTCCTTGAAAGGGATCCAGTGTTATTCGCCGAGGCTTTGACAAGGCTTCAGAAGCTTGTCGGAGGATTCTTCCAGGAGGATCAGGGAGGGCTCTTTCACCCCGCTTCACATAGGATAATTGGGTTCCTTGAGAAACAGGGGGTGAGAGGCTACGGCCAGAGCTCATGGGGCCCGCTGATATACGTCTTCGCGGAGAGCGAGGGGAAGGCCCGCGACCTAGCGGAGTCCATTGAGAGGCTAGGAGATGTCAGGGTGTGGGTGGCGGCCCCCGATAACAGGGGTGCTGTAATAAGGGAGCTCTAGCCACCGGGTTAGCTCTATTTGTGAGACAGCTCTCAGACTAGTAGGGTGATCACGTATATAGATATCAACACCAACACCAGGCCTATGAGGAAGTTTACTAGGCTAGCGTTCCTGGAGAGCCACATAGCAACCTTCTTCTGCCTGGCCAGGTTTCTAAGGGCGAGCAGTAATATGAGTAGGGGTAGGATGAATATAGTGTTGTAGGCGATGAGTAGTAGGAGCGCTATCGCAGGAGGGGTGCTCCTCAATATTGTTGCGAAGATGAGGTAGGGGCCTGCCGTGCAAGGTAGTAGTACTGTAACAGATATGATCGCCAGCACGGTAGCCGTTAAATAGGATGCTGTAGTAGGGCTCTTCAACCCAAGCCTCTCACACCACCTGCACTTTAACGTGTCCGAAGTGGACTCACCCCCCGGCCTCACCGTGTAGTAGACTCCTATGGCCAGCGCGATGAAAGCTAGCGGTAGAGGGTTGATCAACCTCGCGAACTGGTATAAGCCGAGTCCTATAGTGAGGTACCCTATGTAGACGACCGCTATGAAGAGTAGTGGGGGGCCGTAGGATCTTTTACGCCCGCTTAGAGCTGAGGTCGCCAGGCTGAAGAAGGTGATTAGTTCGCATGGGTTCACGGAGTCGACTAGGCTCAAGAGGATTAGCGGGGGGATTAAACCAATATAGTCCAGGTAACTGACGTTGCTCGTCGAGGAGGCGTTGGTGTAGTAGAAGACGTCGTATTTCTCGAGTAGGCTCTCCTGGGAGCCTGTGACATTGCTCACCTTAACCAACCCCATCCCTCCGACTTCGTAGCCGAAGACCGTAGTCGAGTTGCTGGGTGTCAAGAGTGGTTGGAGCTCGCTCTGGTTGCTGATAGTAGAGCCCGAGATCTCGCCTAATACAACCCCGGTTATCGACCCGTTGACAACGAAGAGGGTTACGGGCACTGCCCCGTATCCACCGTAGAAGTCCGTGATAATGTTATTATAGTATTTGTAGCAGGTCTCATTTGTTATTATGTCGCAGAACATTACATTACCGTCGTAGATGCTACTAAGGTAGCTGTATGTGGCCCTGCAGTGGGGGCATGTTTTATCCCCGTAGATTATTACGTGGAATTGAGTGTTTGAATCCGCTATAGACAGCGTGAAGCCGGCGAGTAGTATCAGAAATGCCAATAGTGAAACCACTACCGGGAGCCTCAAGCCGTACACCTAGGCAAGTTTAGATTCTACTCGCTTATTTACCTTTCCAGCTTCCAACATCTATGTTAGCGTGTAGATTGTGGCTAGGATCAAGCCGATTGTCGCCTGGGGCCGGCTCGTCTACTATGGGCTCGTAGCTTGAGACGCCTATGCCGAAGCCGCTTATTACTATCTTGTCTACACTTCCTTTAGGCATGACCTTGAAGTCGCCGCCTATCACAGCCACATTGTTATCCACGAGGACTCTAATCATGGACTCCACGACCTTATCCAGTAGCTCTACCTCGAAGCCTTCTTCTACGACAATGTTATCCAGGAAAGCCACTGGCGTGGCGCCCATAACCACCAGGTCGTTTAAAACACCGCTTGCAGCCAGGTGGCCGATGTCACCGCCGGGGAAAATAATTGGGTTCACAGTGTAGGAGTCGCTTGTGAAGACAACGTATTTATCGCCGGCTTTAATGAAGGAGCCGTCGTCCATTACGTCGAGGCCTCTCCCGCCCAACGCTCTCTTCAACCCCTCGGGGACTCTACGCGCTATCAGCTTCGACACTATTTCAAATGTCTCCAACCCGCCCGCGCCGTGAAGTAACTCGATCCTCCTGTACATCATAGCGGTAACCCGAAACCAGGACAGGGGTTGCGCCCGTAGATTCGTGCAACGGCTTAAAGCGTAAAAACTTCTGGACGCTACTTTATGGAGAGCTTCTTCAGCACGTTGTAGACTCTCGAGGGCCTTAAACCCAGTTCTTTCGCGATGCGGTAGATTGAGTAGCCTTCAAGGTATAGCTTCCTAATCTTTTCAATCTCCTCGCTGGTTAACCTCCTCGGGGAGGACTTCCTGAGCTTCTCGCCCCTCTCCTTCAAGGCCTTGTACAATGTCTTAGTCGAGATGTGTACCTCCTCTACAATCCTTTTGATCGGAACCCCCTGCTTATACAGCTCGACAGCTCTTTTAACTTTCTCGCTCTCAACCAATTTTCCCACCACATTTTTTGTTTTCCTCCAACCCTAATAAACCTAACCTTCAACAACAAGCATCTATCCTGGATTATATAAGGGTTAGAACGCTTGGAAGCTGGGTTAGGGAGTATACGACGGCTACACCCAGCAGGCTGAATGCCGCTGCTACCTTTAGATCTCTTTTCACGAGGACAGCCTTCATCCCAACGCTCATGGGTCCCCCCACATCCTCGATGACGTTGTCCCCAACGTGCGCGACTTCACCCGGCTCCAACCCTAGCTTCTCTAGTAGTGCTAGGAAGAACCCTCTATCCGGCTTGTTGAAGCCTGTTTCATCAGAGAACAACTTAACCTCCACGAACCTGCTTAAACCACCCTTCTCCAGGAGCATCCAGGTGTATGAGCTGGGCCAGAATAAGACGTTCCCTGCGACAGCTATCCTGAGACCTCTCCTCGATAATTCCTCCAGGGTACTTGGGACATCGCTGTACGTGATCTCCCTTGGGTCAACCTGGAGGAACGCCCTGTGTATTAGCCTCTCCACCTCTCTTGCTTCGACGCCGAGCTTCCTGGCGAGGATCTCCTGGCCAGCCTTAACAGTCTCGTTACCCGGTATCAGGGCTCTACGCCTCATCCTCCTAGCCTCTTCATGCGCCTCCAGGACTCTCTTGTAGACCACGTCAAAGGGTTGACCGAGCTCGCCCGCTATCACGCGGCTTGCCTCGAGGAGTGTTCTATCTAGGTCTAGCAGGGTGCCCCACACGTCGAAGGAGACTGCTTTAACCAATCTAAGCCACCCTGTGGGGGCCCTCCGTTCTTTGCGCCTCCTCTAATAGGTGTTGTGTTATCTCCAGCAGGATACTTAAACCTACTTCAACCCCGTCGAGGCTACCGGGTAGTACGGCTATCACCCTCCCGTCGAAGGTCTCGTACAAGCCCGCCCTTGAGAGGATGGCCCTCAACCCCACTCTCTCAACAGACCTCCTCCTGAACTCCTCCCCGAAGCCCGGGAAGCTCCTCCAGGCCAGCGACTCAACCGTGTCCACAGTGATATCCCTGGGGCTCGGGCCAGTCCCGCCTATAACTATGATCAGCCTCGCGTCCGGGTTCTCTCTAATGCTCTTGATGATCTCAGTGGGCTTGTTGGGGGTGATCACCTTAACTACGTTGAAGCCTCTACTAGACAGGGCTCTGACGGCGAACTCGCCGCTTACATCGCTCGTCCTGCCCTCGAAGACGCTGTCGCTGACTACGAGTACAAGGGCTTTCAACACGACGGCCTCCGGGGTTTAGTATAATAAATTAAGGTGGGTGGATTAATTAACCGTGGGCCTGGGTCTTGAGCCCTCTACTAGTCTACGAGAAGGGTGTTGTGAAGAAGGCGGGTTTAAGGGATTTACGGGAGGCTGTGTACATTCTCGTCTCCTCGATACCTCCGGGCCGGGTAGCCACGTACAAATGTATAGGCGAGATGATCGGGGTCAGCCCCAGGCTCGTGGCTTGGTTTCTGAAGACCAATGATAAACCGGTTGTGATACCGTGCCACAGGGTAGTGTACTCCGACCTAAGGGTGGGAGGCTACAGTAGAGGGGGTTGGAGAGTGAAGGAGAGGCTGCTCAGGCTTGAGGGGGTTGAGGTGAGAGGCGGGAGGGTTCTCGAAGAATACTTAGTTGACGAGTGCAGGGCTAAGCTTCTTTACTCTCCAAGTAGATCTTGAAGCCTAGTGGAGGTATCTTGGAGCCTGGTGTACTAGACGCGATCTCTTTAAACCCGGCTAGGCCAGCGCATTCTGAGGGGTCTACAGCCCTGTCCCCCGTGTTGAACAGCCCTATCAACCTCCTCTCCAGCCTCCTCTCCACGACGAGTACATCCCCGCGGCAGATCCTCACATCCGCGAAACCATGCCGTAGCTCCTCCACGCTCTTATACAAGTTTATGAAGAACCTGTAGGTGTCGTAAATCTCCAGATCCCATTTCTCCACCTCCCACGGCATAGGCCTCCTGTTGTCTGGGTCGTCCCCGCCTTCTAACCCTATTTCATCCCCGTAGTATATCGCGGGGGAGCCGGGTAGAGTGAAGTATATGGCTGTTAGTAGCTTGAGAACGGTCTTATCTCCTTTTACGAGTGTTTTAATTCTTTTTGTATCATGCGAACCAACCATGTTGTACAACGATAGAACCTGGTGGTGTGGGTGGCTTGAGATCTGGAGGTTAATCATCTCGACGGCCTCTCTCAAGGAGTGCTTCCTTAGAACCACTGTGGAGATAAGCCAGTACCTCAGCCAGTAGTTCATGTATGAGTCCATGTACTCGCCGTAGAGGAAGGGGTAGTCGCATACCTCACCTAGCAGGAGGAAGTCTTCATCAAGGGACTTGACTTCAGCGTAGTATGCCCTGAGCCATTCATCCATGATCCCGTGGGCCACGTCTATCCTGAAGCCGGCAACCCCTCTCCTCATCCAGGTCTCCGCAACCTTCTTGAAGTAGATCAGGGTTTCCGGGTTCTCGTGGTTTATCTTCGGCATCAACCAGTTGTTGAAGAAAGACTCGTAGAAAGGCCTTGAGAAGCCCCTGCTTATGATGAAGCTCCTAAACCCCTTCACGTCGCACTCTCTCAGCAACTTGAGGGCCTCGTCGAAAACACCGCTCGGCGGGTCACCCGTGAAATTAAACCAGCTCCAGTACTTGGAGGAGCTCTTCTTCTCCAAGGCTTCTACGAAGAATGGGTGGCATGCCCCTGTGTGGTGTAGTGTTATATCGAGGACAAGCCTCATACTCTTCTCCTCCAACGCTTTGACAAGCGTTGAGAAGTCTTCTAACGTACCAAGATGCTTGTCCACTGAGAGGTAATCGCTCACATCATACCTGTGGTAGGTTCCCGAGGGGTATATCGGTGTCAGGTAGATTGCTTCGACTCCTAGCTCTGCCATGTGGTCTAGCTTCAATAAGATACCCTTTAAATCGCCCCCGTAATACCCGTGCTCCCTGGGTGATACCCTGGTTATCTTGAGGGGAGGGTCGTTGCTCGGATCCCCGTTGTAGAATGAATCGACGAAGATCTGGTAGTATATAGTCCCCATGAACCACCTGGGCTTCTCAACCCCTTTAACCTCCTTCTTCGACACTACTATAGGCTGGACTCTCTCCCCAACCCCTTGGAAGCCGTAGCTTAAGCACTCCCCTCTAGAACAGACGTTGAAGTAGTAGGAGAACACGTCCCCCAGTGCGCGTTCTTCGAGGATGAACTCGAAGACCCTTTCAAACGGGAGCTCGCGGGTGAAGACCGGCTGGAAAGCCTTCCCGGCAACAAGCTCTGCTTGATCAACCCCTTTCCCGGTTCTCAGCCTGAAGACTATGTACCCTTTGAACCTGTGTAAGTAAGCTGGGTCTCTCTCGTCGTGTATCACATACTCGAACGGGTCTTCCGGCGGTCTTACTTCGAGCAGGCTACCCTTTATCCCGGGCTTCTCTGGGTGCATTATGTTCGGTAGCTCGACCACACTGGGATTATCATCGTCCATAAATCCTTGGGGGTCTGTGTCTGCCGTGAACCAGTAGGCGTATAAACCGGGGTAGAGGAACAGGCTAGCGTGAGCTCTATCCTCCCTCCTAGACATCCTCTTGAAGCCGGGGAACCAGCTGGTGAAGTTCCCGACAAGGTACATCCTCTTGGCTCCAGCCCTCCAGTTCGTCTCGAAGACAACGTGGAACTCCTTCAACCTACCTCCATCCAAGGGCCTTCTACCAGTGATCTTATACAAAACTGCCTCTACCCCGGTACTAGGCTTGATGAATGCTTCTCCAGCGATAATAACCCCTGCAACAGGGGCTTGAGGCTGTGTTAGGCGTATAAGGCGAATATTTATCGGCGCCCGGGGGATAATATTTCAAGTTTGTTCCAGGAGGGGTTGGAGTGGAGGTTATTGTTCTCTACGATGACCTGCCGTCTCCAAACCCGGGTTGCGTGAAAGGCTTCGGCCTCTCCATATTTGTTCAAGGGAGTGGCTTCAGAATTCTTTTCGATGCAGGCAGTAGCCCGGATGTTTTGTTGAACAACGCTAGGGTGGCAGGCGTGGACTTGAAGAGCTTGGACGCTGTTGTGGTGAGCCACGCCCACCTCGACCACACCGGGGGTTTGAGAGGGCTCCCAGCTCGAAACATACCTGTGTACGTCCCCTACGGGCAACACAGGGGCTTGGTCAGCTGGCTTCACTCGATTGGGTTCGAGAACGTTGTGGTTGTAGGAGACCTCCAGGAGGTGGAGAGTGGGGCTTATGTCATGGCATACCCTGAGTCAACTATCTCAGAGCAGTCCTTAATCCTGGAGTCCCCCGGGGGCTTCACCATGCTTGTGGGGTGTAGCCACCCTGGTGTACACTACATGGTGGGGAAGGCGGCTTCAAGAGGGTTCAAGGTTGAGAGAGTCATCGGGGGCCTCCACCTCTCCAACCAACCCGAGTACAAGGTCAGGGGCGTGGTCATGGAGTTGAAGAGGCTTGGCGTGAGGGAGCTGATACCCATCCACTGTAGCGGCGGGGTTGCTCTGGAGTATGGTAGGTTGCTCGGGCTGGTGCGGGAAGAACCCGCTCTCTGCAAGACATACTCGGTTTAGCTGGTGAACGTTTAAGCCGGGTTTAATCGATCTCTTTTCTCTCGATGAAGAGTGCAAACCCTTTCCTCGAGGCCCTTGAGCCTATGAGGAGAGTGGCCAGGGCTGATCCCTAGGGGTTAAACCGGCTTCTCAAGTATCCTCCTCACAAACTCCATATACTCCTCGTCTACCTCGCCCTCGTACGATACCGTGGTCGCCCCTTCGCGTAGTGCCAGCCTAATCCTCGTGGAGCCGGCGTCCAGTAGCTCCTCGTCGTGTGTGACAACTATGATGTGGGCTCTCTGCTTCTCGTTCAACTCGCTGAGGAGGCTCTTCAACCTCCCGACGAGCTCCCTGCTTAAACCTATCGTGGGCTCGTCGAGTAGGAGTGTTGAATCCTTGAACCTGGGGCTCAAAGCCCTCAGGGCCTGGTTGACCGCCAGCCTCAACGCGAGGGATGCAACCGACTGCTGGCCCCCACTAGGGAGAAGCACCTGCCCCCTCCCCCTCTCAGTGTTGTAGGTGAAGATAATGTCGTACTCGTTGGTTAGCTGGATGGAGAGAGTGTTGTCGGGTGAGAGGCGCGTGAAGATCTCCGTGAACCTGTTTGAGACAAACCTAAAGGACTCCTGGGC
>JAEMPJ010000044.1 GCA_022759365.1 Thermogladius sp.
CACTATTCAATCTTTATATTATCCATGATGGACATGCCTGCTATGATTCATGGTTCAAGTTTTCACGCGGAGCCCTCGACGAGGAATTCATTGTCTCCCTTGCCAGGCTCCAACACTTCATCGATTAAAAGGCCGGCGTTAAAGGACAACCCTTGTTCACGAACCCTCACGGCTGGGTTAACCCGCCTCGTTGCTTCGAGGACCTGTATCTCTCGTGATAACCGCTACAACACGGGATTTCCCGTTTCACATCCTAACGTCAGGGGCTGGGAGCTGTGTGCTATGTGATGACCAGACTAAGCGCCGATGGCGAGGTTGCTCAACCTTTCTCCCCTCTATCAATAACCGTTATCCTCCCCTGCCTACCAACGCTCAACTCCACTCTCCCCTTATACTCGCGGGCAAACGCGTTCTCCACTCTTATAGTGTAGCCTGGTTTAACTAGGTCTATCTGACCCCTCCACAAGGTAAGCGTTATCTCGCCGGTTTCATCCGCTACGACAGCCCTCGCCACAAGTGCTTCACCGTACTTCGTGTCAACTCTCCGGGGCTCGCTGACGCTGACAACCCTAACAGTGAGCGTCACGTTCTCCATCCCCGGTTTAACGTCTTTAACCTTCACGGAGGCACCCCGCTACTTAATCGGACAAGATCTACTATTAAATCGAAGCCCGGGCTCCCGTAGCCTGGTCAGCCGGGTGTTAAAGGCCTATTTCCTAACCTCTTGTAGAATAGGGTGACACCGCATCTATCGAGGTCGCGTGTAGTCTTCACTCAGATTACCATTGCTTTATTCAGCATATCGGCCGGGAACCGGCTTGCAGAACCGTCTCCAACAGGATCTGCCTCTGTTGATGAGTGGGCTAGAGGTTGAAACAACCCTGCCTCGTTATCGTGTAGGGGTGACGCCGCTTGATTTAAGTGAGTTGGAGATTAGGGTGGAGGCCTCTCGTGTTTTCTAGTGGTAAGCCAAAGGATGACTGCCACGACTCCAACGACTACGCCTATGGCCACTCCATGTAAGGGGCCTAATAGATTTCGCCCGGTTACCCTGGTGGTGGATACCGTTTCCAAGGGGGTTCCTCCAGGATTAGTTGAAGAACCCGGGCTTGGGGTTTGAGCCCAATTACCGGGCTGGGAGGTACAAGTCGTAGCAACGGATGTTGCCGGCGTGGGTGTTGTAGGCGTGTGAAGCGTGGTTCTCGGCGTTGCGGGACTAGTAGCCTGGCTTGTCGAGCTCTCGGTTGGAGTCGTTGTCGTAGTCGAGGCGGCTGTGGGGGGCGTAGTCAAAGTATTTGTGGGACACGTGGGAGTTGAAGCAGGCGGCGTGGCGGTGGTTACGCTTGTAGTGGTTCCCGTAGTAGGGGTCACTGTTGTCATTGTAGTAGACTGGCTCGAAGTTGAAGTGGTGGCTGTTGTAGCGGTTTGAGTCGTGGAGGTTAAAGTTGTAGTTGGTGAAGTGGTTGCGGGGCATGATACTGAGGGCGGGTAGGCCATGAGTGGTTTATAGTCTACGTTATTACTGTCGATCACGTAGGGTGAATCGCCTATACCGTCTCCATCCCTGTCTACCCCATTATAGTCCGACCAGTAGTTGCCGTAACAGGTCGAATTCCAGCTGATTCCAGAGGAGGAGACCCTAACCTGTGCCTCAACATTGTACAGGAACGCGTTGCCGTACACTATGCCCTCAGAGTTCTCTGAGATGAGACCCACGTTGTTCGAGTAGAGAGTGGTGTTCCACATCGTGAAACCAGTGGTGTTCTCGATTCTAACTCCCTCCACGTTGCTCTCGGCGAGGACGTTGAACACCGTTACATTGCGGGAGCCCACTATTTCAAGGCCGTTTAAATTCCTAGCCAGCCTAGAAGCCACGACTAGTATGTTTGTGGAGTTCTCGATGAGGATCCCCACCACGCTATCGCTAACGGAGACGTTTACAATAGTCACGTTAGAGGAGTTCACAACGTAGACCCCGTAGAGCGCGTCGCTCACGGTTAAACCTGATACAACAATCCCGTAGGCGTTTTCCACGACGTAATTGATCCCGCCGCTTTGACCTCTAACCCTAGGAGCTGTATAAAGCGTTGTGAAAACAAATGCTACTATAAGTATCAAGGCTAAAAACGGGAGCGGGAGGTTTTTGAGCGAGAGCATTCTATACCACGTGGTTTACTTTTAAGACAAATATTTTAAGCATTATCAAATAAAATTTGTTTTCCTCGCTGAGCCTTTCACTGTTCGTAGCAATGAGTCGAGAAAGAATCGTGGTATCACTAATGTCATTTAGGCATCTTCAATTAGGTTAAAGCCAGCGGTTCCAATCCCGTATTTTGGGTCTATATTTTGCAACTTTGATTTTTCCCCACTAGGGTTTATGTCTGTGGAATGTTTTTAAACAGCTCATTAAATCAAAATTTTTTAAGGCTCGGTACCGTATCGCTTCTTAAACCAGACTAACGGTGTTTCCATGGTTAGTGTTGAGCTCTACCCGGCTTTAGCACCGTATTTGCTGATAGGGTTTGCCTTCTTGCTCCCTTTACTCAGGCTTTTAAAAGCTGGAAGAATCATTTCCAGGGCCGTAGCCCTTGGAGCTATGGTTATCACATCGATTTTATCCATCATAATATACCTGTCGACGAGGGGTGGCGGGGTTCTCGTATACACGATTGGAGGCTTCCCAATACCCGTGGGGATAGCCTACGCTGTCGACGGGTTCTCATCTTTGCTGGGTCTCTTGACCTCCCTCCTCTTCCCCCTCATAGCACCGGTTTCCCATCTCTTCGTCGACGACAACGAGTACTATTATTCAGCTCTGCTCGGGCTGGAGGCCGGGTTGCTCGGCATATTCTACACTGGCGACGTATTCAACATGTTCGTGATGCTCGAGGTCTTCACAATCTCGGCTTTCGTCCTGATATCAACCGCTAAAACTAGAGGCGCCTTCAAGGCGACTATAACATACGCGATCGCGGGTATGGTTGCCGGGACGTTCTTCTTCTTCTCAGCAGTCCTCGTCTACTATTCAGCCGGCTCCCTGAACATAGGTCACGTGGCTGCCATAGCGTCGGGATTCTACCCTCCCATGGGCAGAACCGCTGATGTCAGGGTGGCGTTGCTGATGCCACTGCTGATCATGACGTGGTCGATGCTTGTGGAGTCAGCTATCTCCCCCCTCCACTTCTGGCTCCCCGGGGCATACTCCAACGCGCCGCCCGTAGTATCATCTATTCTAAGCGGCCTCGCTGAGGGGATGGCTTTCTACGTTATCACGAGGCTCTACTACACGGTTTACGCTGGTATCCCCGACTACATTCAGCTTATGCTGGGCCTCCTAGGCGGGCTCACCGTGGGCGTGGCGGGGGCGGGTTTAATCGCGTCGAAAAGCCTGATGAGGGTCATCAGCTACACAGTGATACTGGACTCGGGAATGATGGCTCTAGCCCTGTCCCTCGGGCCCTCAGGCATACCGGTCTTCTTATCTTATGCTATAGCGCACGCCCTCGTTAAACCAGTCTTATTCCTGTCGAGCGGGTACGCTAGGGTGGAGGGGGCATCCTCTTCCAGCAGCCCGCTAAGCGTGCTGTGGAGTAGCAGGGCTCTAGCGTTCTCCTTCCTAATCGGTGTGCTCAACGTCGTGGGCATCCCCCCGACAGCCCTGTTCATGGCTAAACTCCAGCTCTACATGCTTGCCCTAGACTCCTTCAGCCGGGGCAACCCAGTGGCTCTGATAACGCTGATCGCCCTCCCAATAGGGTCGATACTGGCCCTCATAGGTTTCGTAAAACAGCTCTCCGAAATATTCTCCGCTAGAAAACCAGCAAGGGTTGCCGGGCCACCCGGGTATTTGAAAGCCCTCGTGGCAGCCCTGGCTATAGCGAGCCTCGCGATAGGCTTAGCCTACAACCCTGTACAGGACGTGATCAACGCCTCCGCAACCGCCGTACTGGACAGGCTGGCCTATATCCACTCTGTTCTAGAGAAAACTCTCATCCCGGTGGTGGTTAATGGCTAGTGTAATGAAGAGGCTTGTCAACTGGGCCAGGTCGAGAAGCCCCTGGATGATACACTACTGTGCTGCCTGCGGTGCAATAGAGTTCCCCATGCTGGTTATGTCCCCGCTGGACTGGGAACGCTACGGGTACATGCCAGTTCCATCCCCCAGGCAGGCGGACTTTATAGCTGGAATGGGCTACTTGACGAGGAAGACTGTTAAGCTCATGATAAACCTCTTCAGGCAGACCCCCAACCCCAAGTACGTTGTCGCCGGGTGCAACTGCACAGCCACGGGAGGACTCTACTGGGACTCCTACGCCACGTTCAAGAGGCTTGACGACTTCTTCACAGTGTCAGGCTGGGTTCCAGGTTGCATGCCGATGCCGGACGACTGGACAGCCCTCCTGGTTGACTTGAGGAGGCAGGTCGAGGGCGGGCTGAAGAGAGACGTGTTGAAGGACTTCGAGTCCTACATTAAAAGCGTTGAAGAAGAGGAGAGGAAGTGGGCGAAGGAGTACTACAGTAGGAGCCAGCCCCCAGTCAACTACAGCTTCAAGGAAACCTACCCTGAATGCGAGGAGAACTACCCGGATTTAAAGCTGTGTGTTACAAGCGTGGGAAGGGAGAAGCTGAGGAGCGTCCTAGGCGAGTTGAAGAGCAAGGGCTTCCAGCTCTTATTAAACATTGATGCCGTGGACTACCCGAAGAACGGGGTTATAGAGCTATACTACGTGGTCGAGAACACGGGCGATGGCTCGCAGATGGCTGTCAAAACCTTCACGCCTAGAGGAGACCCCGTGGTAGAGAGCGTCCACGACATCTACCCCAACGCACTCTACATCGAGAGGGAGGTGTACGAGATGATGGGCGTGGTGTTCCGGGGACACCCCGACTTGAGGAAGTGGATTCTAGATGGGAACTGGGAGGGGCCTCCCCCGTTGAGGAAAGACGTGGACACAGCCTCATATGTTGTGAAGACGTTTTACAAGGGTGATAGGTATGGCAGGTAGCTACACGGTCTACTTCGGCCCCCAGCACCCGGGCGCCCCGGGGAACATAGGGTTTAAGCTGGAGCTGGAGGGCGAGAGGGTAGTTAAAGCAGAGCTTATACCCGGCTTCCTCCACAGGGGCTTCGAGAAGATGATCGAGAACAGGAAGTGGGAGAACAGCTACGTGCTGTCCTACAGGTTCTGCGTTGAAGACCCCGACTCCCTTGAGGTAGCGTACGCTGAAGCCCTCGACAAGGTTTTCAGGGTTGAGCCGCCTGAGAAAGCTAGGTATTTCAGGATGATTCAAGCAGAGTTCTCCAGAATAGCTTCGCATATGTTCTGGGTTCACTTCATGGCTGGTTCAACCGGTTTAAGGACGCCGGCGTACTGGGCCTCCGCGGCGAGAGAGGAGATATTAAAGTGGTTTGCATGGGTTACAGGGCACAGGGTCTACCATAATTTCAGCGTGCCAGGCGGGATTAGAGGGGAAGTCCCGGAAGGCTTCGGGGAGAGGACAACCCAGCTGACATACCTGGTAGAGGATATTGTGAAAGACGTTGAGAAAGCGCTCCTCGGCAACAGGGTTTTCAAGAGGAGGACTAGGGGTGTGGGGGTGATTAAGGGCGACGTCGCCTTGAAGCTCGGCGCCACGGGTCCCGTGGTGAGGGGAGGGGGGTTGAAATACGACACCAGGAAGATCGCCCCCTACGAGAGGTATGATAAAGTGAGCTTTGAAATACCCGTGGGCGAGGTAGGCGACTCCTACGACAGGGCTTTAGTGAGGTTCCGGGAGGTCTACGAGAGCTTGAAGATCATAAGGCAGGCCGTCCTAGAGGTGAGGCGGGGGGAGCCCTACAGGGTTAAAGTGCCTTTGACCGCGCCGCCGGGTAGAGGCTACGCTAGAGTTGAGGCCGCTAGAGGAGAATACACGGTACACGTGGTGAGCACTGGTGGGAGGTCGCCGTACAGGGTCAGGTTCAAGAGCCCCTCTCTACCCCTGCTCACAACGGTCTTGAACTATATATTGGAGAACGAGGAGGTCACCATAGCCGACCTACCAGTGATATTCGCCTCACTAGACCCATGCGCCCCTGACATAGACAGGTGAGACAATGGTTCTCTCTACCATTGTTAAATCCATCGAGTACATGCTTAAGAGACCTTACACAAGGCTCGTCCCAGCTAAATCCAGGCCATTCAAGACCGAGAGGCTGAGGGGTGCTCACCTCCTGGACATGAGTAAATGCACAGGTTGCTCAATGTGCCAGCTCGTCTGCCCGGCTAACGCCATCGACATGGTTGAGGTTGAGGGCAACTACCCGCAGAACCCTAGGAGGAGGTTCCCGAGAATAGACTTGCATAAATGCACCTACTGCGGTCTATGCGTCGAGTACTGCCCGTTCAACGCGCTCTACATGACTAGTATAACAGGGTTTGAACTCTATACTAGGGATAAGAAGACCACGCTCAAGACGCCCCTAGAGCTGTCGAAGGTGGATCCATCCCTTATAACCGTGAGGAGGGAGATGCTGGCGGTTAAAGAGGTGAAGCCCGGTGGTTGACGCCTCCGTCCTAGACATCTTGATCCCCGTTGTACTAGGCGTCTACAGTTTAGCCTACGCGATCTACAGTATTATAGTATTGAGAGGCCCGACGGTGCCCGACATGGTTCTAGCACTCGACGTCATGACAGTGGACTTGATAGTCATATACCTGCTCATAGCTTTATTCTACAACTCGCCCATGCTGGCGATCGGGGCCATACCCCTGGCATCATGGATCCTCATACTAGACCTCGTGGTAGCTAAGTACTTGATGGAGGCGAGGAGGAAGTGATAGACATAATCTTATTCGCGGTGGGCACGATACTACTGGTCTTAAGCTCCATACTGTCCCTAATAGGCGCAGTCGGCTTCTTGAGGTTCAGGAACTTCTTCCTGAGGTTGCACCCAGCGACAGTCGGCTCTATTGGCGGAGGAGTCTACGGGCTCATAGGAATAGCACTGATAGCGCTATCCCTCGATATACCTGACTACGTTAAGTACTATGTTTTCGGCGTCGCATTGATCTCAGCCGCCCTAGTGGTCTTCGGCTCTCCAACAGGCTCGCATCTCCTGGCTAGGGCAGCGTACAGATCGGGTGAGGCTAGGCCTGAGCCTATTATAAGAGACAAGCTTAAGGAGGCTGGCTTGAAATGAGCCCGCTGATAATACTCCTCTTAAGCGCTTTCAGCTCGGTGATGGCTCTCGTGGCCACCATCAAGATCCTCTACGAGAGAGATGTGTTGAAGACCATCATAATATCCGGTGTTGAGTCTCTCTTCTACTCCATAATCCTGGCTGCATTCCTCGCTCCAGACCTGCTCATAGCCTACATAGCCATAGGCCTGGGCTTGAACTCAGCTATACTCTTGTACGCGCTTAGAGGAGGTGAGAGGTTTGAAGAAGCAGCTTGAGGACATAGGCCTAGTCCTATCCATACTCCTAGGCGTGTTGCTGACCTACTACCTTGTGAGAGCCAATATTGTATCTCTAACATACGGGAACATACCCTTGGCGAACCTCTACCTGCTGAGCGTACCCGACCCCTCATCCCCGTTCACCAGCAGGAGCCCCGAGGTCGTTACAAGCGTTGTATGGGATCAGAGAGGCTACGACACATACTTTGAAACCTCCGTCTTGTTCCTGGCGATTATAGGAGTCCTATACGCCGCTGGGTCCTCAAGCCTAGTGGAGAAGGGGAGTCTGATCGCAACGGTTATACCCAGGGTGATCACGAAGCTCTTATTCCCCGTTATAATCGCGGTAGCGATTTCAGTAGCCCTCCACGGGCATCTCACCCCCGGCGGGGGATTCCAGGGCGGCTCTATATTCGCGGTGGCACCATACATGTACTTGCTCATCTATGGGAGGAGCAGGCTGGAGGGGAAGGGGTTTAGGTCTAACCTCCTATTGTTCATGAGGTCTCTAGCCGTAGTGTTGATCTCTCTCGTTGGCTCTATTGTCCTTGCCATCGGCTTCCTCACCGGGGTGGAGGCGTTCTTGTTCCAGAACCAGCCGAAGCCACCCTTCTCGCCGATAGGCTTCCCCGCCTACATCCAGCTACCATGGGGAGGCATATTCTTATTCTCGGGGACACTCATGATCCTCAACGTCCTCGAGTTCACGGCTGTCTCTACTGGTTTCACGCTAGCTCTAATAGTAATAGACTCGATTGCGGGTGGTAGGGAATGATCGAGACGCTTTTATTCTACACGATAGTCATCACCGTTGGAGCCACAGCTGGCGTATCCCTCTACGGTATTGTCGTGAAACCCCACGTTGTTAAGAAGCTAGTATTGCTAACAGTGCTCTCCGACGCAGTCAACATCCTGGTCGTGCTCTTCGGCTATTACTCGAAGGCCGTCTCACCACCAGTGTACCCGGGAGGCTCTCTCGAGGGGTTCGTCTTCCCGTCCAGCGGGGAGTTGTGGGACTTCTCATCTGTGAGCGTTGACCCAATGCCCCAAGTACTAATAGTCACAGCAATCGTGATTGGTCTAGCCGAGCTGACTTTTCTCTCGCTGATCACGTTCAAGCTTGGCTCTTTACACAAGACACTCATGTTCAACAGGATGGAGGCTGAGGAGGAGTGAGGAGGATCCTAGTAGTAGGTCTATCTATAGCCCTGGTGTACCTTGTCTACACTGGAAGCCTAAGCGTGTCGGAGGCTTTGATATCCCTAGTTGTAGGGTTTGCGGTGGCATCCCTCATAGGGGGCGAGCTCGTGGTAGACGAGTCTAAGCTGAGCTTGAAGAGGTTTATAGAGGCTGTTAAATACGCTTTCAAATACTTCACCATCATCGAGTACCAAGCCCACTACCAGGTCGTGAAGGCTATCCTATCGAGGAACCCCGGGCTGAAGCCGGCGATCGTAGAGGTACCGTACGATGTCAACAGCGAGATAGCCATTGTAACTATTGCGAACTCTATAACAAACACACCCGGCACAGTGGTCGTCGACGTGGACGAGGAGAAGAAGAGGTTCTACGTTCACTGGATCTTCGCCGAAGCCTTCGAGGGGGAGGGGGCTAGGAAGGGTGTTTCAGCCGAGTTCGAGGAGTGGGCTAAAAGGATATTCGACTAGGTGATGGTTATGTTCCTCGACGTCTACACCTACACGGCTCTGATGGCGGCCCTCACAGCTCTACTAGGGCTACTCGTGTACCTCGTGTTCTACTGGTTATTCCAGGAAGCCGCTGGTAGAAGCGAGGTAGAGGTGGATGAAGTCAAGAGGAAGATCGTTTTCTCAGGCTTCATAGTCGACGAGCCGGAGTTCCCCTCTGTGACAGGCCTTGTGAAAGACATCTTCTCGAGGGCTTTCCGGAGGGGGTTTAAGCTCGTCGAGAGGACATCCAGGGGGCTAGTACTAGACTGGTATCTAATAGGCTACCTGCTTATGTTAACTCTACTCCTCGTGGGTGTCGTGGCATGGTTGGTGAAATAGCCTGGCTTATATTAGAGGCCGTCTTATACCCCGGCCTCTTATTCGTCGTCTTAATGATCATATTCACTCAGTGGCTTTACAGGAAGCTATCCGCTAGAATCCAATTCAGGAGGGGGCCTATACACGCCGGGCCCTTCGGCATCCTACAGCCACTGGCGGATCTGATAAAGTTGCTGTCGAAGGAGGACGTCTACAACGCCTACGGCCTCGGGAAGTCACCGCTCATCGTAATCTCGCTCGCCATCGGGGCCCTGGTGGCTATCACGTTGACCACCCCTCTCGCAATCAAACCCTTGTCCTCACCATTCGACTCAGTAGTGGTACTATACCTCCTCGTCCTAACCCCCTTTGCAATAGCATACCTGGCGGCATCAAACCCGAACCCGTACACGTCGATCGGCGTGGCGAGGTACCTGGCCCTGCTGGTAGCGGCTGAACCACCGTTCGTGATGTCCTTCCTCACCCCGCTGATAATAGCCTCAAAGTATAATGGCGCAGACTACTCTGTCTACGCGACCAGCGAGGTATCGTGGAGGATCTGGCTGGAGAACCCGTTGGCCATGGCGCTAGCCACCGTAGCATCCTTCATAGGGTTAATGGCCATCCTGATGGTGAAGCCGTTTGACACGCCCGAAGCAGAGTCCGAGATATACTGGGGGCTGTTCACGGAGTTGGGTGGGCCGAGGCTCGCGCTCGGGATGTTCGCCAAGTTCACTGAGAGAATAGTCTACCCATTGTTCTTCACACTACTATTCCTCGCCGGTGCCTGGCCTGTTGGAAACACGGGTTTACCCTCAATACTGGTGATACTAGCCAAATATCTCGCCGTGTTCGTGGTATTAACGATCATAGACAACAGTATGCCGAGGTATAGGCCAGACCAGGCTGTCGAGTTCCTGATAAAGTACCTATACCCTCTCGCTATCCTAGCCCTGGTTGCCGCCCTCCTCCTATGAACCAAGTTTTTTAAGCGGAAGGCTGGGCCGCAAAGGGTTGCTGGATCGTGTGAAGCACAGTAAAATGTCGATGTATGGCCTTATAGGCGTGGCTAGTGGATTCACCTTGATTTCCTCAAGGGGCGTTTTCTCATCGGTGGGAGGGTTTTTCAATGGGTAGGGGAGTGGGGCCGCGGGGATTTGAACCCCGGGTCACGGGGGCCCAAGCCCCGCATCCTAGCCAGGCTAGACTACGGCCCCCCGTTGTGATATAATCTAGTTGGTGTAGTTTTAAACCTGCGGTGTAGTAGAGTTTCATTTTTAAACTCCCTTCCCTAGGTTAGTCATGGTGGCGGGGTTGGAGGAGTTTATTCTCGGGGAGGTTAAAGCACTCGATGTGAAGGAGAGGTCTATTCACCAGCTCCTCCTAGAGATGAGCAACGTCTCCTTCCAAGGGAGGGCTCTAGGGGAGGCTTACAAGATACTGATAGACATGTTCAACGACCCTGACAACACGATCTTCCTCGGTTTAGCCGGGTCTCTGAGCACTGCCGGGATGTGGAGGATCGTCAAATGGCTCGTGGAGAACAGGTATGTCGACGTCCTGGTTTCTACGGGGGCTAACATCAGTGAGGACATCGTTGAGGCCCTGGGATTCAAGTACTACAAGACGTACCCGACAGTCGACGACGCCAAGTTGCTTGAGCGCAAGTACGACAGGTTCTACGACACAGTGGTGAACGAGCTCGAGTACAGGGAGATGGAGGGGTTGATAGGCGAGTTCATCGACACGCTCCCGGAGGGAGGGATCTACTCGACGATGGAGTTCCTCCACCTATTCGGCAGGTTCCTCAGCGAGAGAGGCGTCGACTCGATCGTAGCGGCAGCATACAAGCAGGGCGTCCCGGTTTTCTCCCCCGCGTTAGTGGACAGCGGGTACGGTATCGCGGCAGTCCTGAGGTACAGGAGGGGGCATAGAATAGTGCTGGACATGGTTAGGGACTTCGCCCAGCTGGTCGAGATCGGTTTGAGGAGCAGTAAGATTTCCGCTATATACATCGGCGGGGGCGTACCCAAGGACTACGTCAACCTCGTCGCGGTGGCCAACACTCTCATAGCGGAGTACGAGAAAGGCGTCAAAGACTACTACAAGCCCCTCGAGTACGTTGTCCAGTTCACAACAGACAGCCCTCAGTGGGGCGGGCTGAGCGGGGCAACTCTAGAGGAGGCGGTGAGCTGGGGGAAGGTCTCCCCTAAGGCTAAGAAGAGGGTTGTATACGTTGATGCAACTATAGCTCTACCACTCATCGCACACGGGCTGGTCACAGGGGGTGTTAAGAGGAGGAACCCCAGGGACTTTAAATGGCTCTTCAGCGAGATAAGGGGCTAAGGACCTCTTGGAAACCCAACGTACTTGTTTATGACCTCGCCGAGAGCATAGCTTGCGAAGGCTATACCGAGTAGTAGAACCAGGCTTTCAGCGAACTCCCTCTTGAAATCCTTGTCTTCCACGACGCTGGAGTAGTAGGTGAACAGCCCTGTGAGCAGGATGCTCGCGGTCACGCTGGCGGTGAAAGCCGCTAGTACATGTGTGGCAAGGAAGAAGGGGGCTACTAGTATTAGGACTGTGAGGATGTATGCTAGACCCGTGGCCAGGGAGTTTTTGACGGGCTGGGCCCTCGCGTCATGCTTGGACTGCAGGTAGGCTGCCCCCGCCATCGAGAGAGCCGCGGAGAAGCCCACTATCAAACCCGCTAGACCCACCGCGATAGTGTTGCCTGTTGCCCCCAGGAAGCCCGCGTTAACCCCCGTTATCTCTACGATCGCGTCCGCTAGGCCGAGGGCTATGAAGCCAATGTACCTCAGCCTGGGGTCTGTGAGCATGGACATCAACTCCTTCTCGTGTACCTCCTCGTCTTTTATCACATCCATTAGGCCCTGCCTCCACTCTTCCCCAACGCTCCCTAGGAGGCTCGAGTACTTTCTCACAGCCTCCTCCTCGCCTTTCTCCATCAGCTTAACGGTGAACAAGGGGCCTAGTATCAGGTAGCTTAATTTAAGCAACCCAACCCTAAACAGGCTGGGCTTGCAGTCCACTCCTGCGAGAGACCTCCAGAACTCATAGTGCCTCTTCTCGTCCTCAGCGAGCTTTCTCAAAATGCTTCTCCTGCCCTCATCCTTCTCCAGCGAGGCCAGCGCCTCATATGTCGCTTGGCTGAGAGCCTCCTCCCGGCAGAACCTTACTGCTACATCCCTGTTCAACTTACCAGCCCCGAGGGTTAGAGCTCCCAGGCTAGACTAATGTGGTGTCGGGTTTAAACGTAAAAGGGTTTTAGAGGGCTTTACAGCCCTGTAGGACGCTCGCGTGGGGCTTCCACGGCTCAACTCTACTAGCCTAGACCAGGGGTTGAAATCCCGCGGGTCAGGGGCTAGATGCCTGCTACAATGATCCCGGTCATCACTATAACCGAGCCTATTATGCTTCCAGCCCTGGGCTTCTCGTGCGAGATGATCCTCGTCGTGACCTGGGAGAGCACGGGTGTTAGCGCTGTAGCTACAGCTGTCAGGGACGCGCCTACCATGCTTATGGAGTAGATGAAGAGGAGCATGCCGATCGTCCAGCCGAGGAAGCCGGTTATGAAGCCGGCCTTCAACACGTCTCTCATGCTTGTTTTATCATACCACCCCTCCAGCAGGTAGCCTAGTGGTATAAGCGTGGCGGCTATCGCGAGGAGCCTTACAGCGGTTAGCAACAGGGTGTCCGGGATATACTTCAAGCTCACTTTAACCAGGGCTGTCGCAAAGCCCCATGAAACCCCGGCTCCAAGCGCGGACGCCGAGCCTAGGATCAACCTTCTACTGTCTACATCACCCCTCACCCCTCCAACCCCCACCGCGATCCCCGTGAAGGCTATTGTAGCCCCAACCAGTGTGGTGAGGCCCGGGTTCTCGCCTGCTAGCAGGTAGGAGAACAGCTGTGTGAAGAAGATGTATGTGTAGCTTATTACGACGGCGAGGGAACCGCCGATGGTCTTGATCGAGTAGGTGTAGAGGGAGTCGCCTAGTCCAGGGCCTATAACACCTGATGAAACCACTATAAGCCACCCTATTAAACCAACGCTTAAACCAGCCAGCCTGGGGGGCAGGAATATTAGAAGCGGTAGCAGCGCTATCAAAGCCCTAACCCCGGTGAACGAGACGGGTTTAATCGACCTCCCATACCTCGATATCACAGCCGGGTTCAAGCTCCACAAGAGGGATGCAGCCATTGCTGCGACAACGCCGAGCATTACCCGACACCAGTAGCCCCTCTCAACCTCCTCCAACG
>JAEMPJ010000029.1 GCA_022759365.1 Thermogladius sp.
TGCGGGCCCGCCGGGACTTGAACCCGGGATCTCCGGCTCCGGAGGCCGGCGCCCTATCCTGGCTAGGCGACGGGCCCCTTATCATAGATTTCCTCCAACCGATTTAACCCTGCTCTCCACTCTCCTCGTCCCGGCTTGACGCGGCGACCTCGACCTCGTCTCCCCCGAAGAACGTGATGTACTGCCCTGTGTCGTAGATTAGATCCCCATCCTTGTAGACTTTAACCCGGGCGTCCAGGTAGTCGTCTACGCTGGGTGTGTTTATGACGCAGGGGGTGTAGTCGCACTTCACCGTGGGGCCGTTGAGGATATCGAACTCGGCTGTGACCCCCGGTTCTCCCAGCTCGACGAATATTTTATCCGAGATAGTGTGGTATAGGGCGTCCCCTGGTATAACCTCGGCTCTATCCCCTCTCATCCACCCCAGCTTGATCTGGGAGAACCTGTAGCGGCAGTAGAATAGTAGCCTGAGCTTGTGGAACCCCCTCCTAAGCTGCAACTCCTCGCTCACGTAGAGGGTTGGGGGCTGATCCCTCCAGGCATCCAGGACAAGCCTCCCGTCCACGTAGAGCCTGCTCCCGTCGTCTGTCACAACGTAGAACCTGTAGGGGCCCGCCTCCTCGACTTTCAGGAAACCCTTGTAGTCCACCATGAAATACTCGGGGGGAACACCTTTGGCAGGGGAATCCCACCAAGTGAAGTCGATTCTCCCGTGGACAGTGTAGGCAATAGGCTCCAGCCCGGCAGTATCGTCGGGAGGCCTCTCGCCAGACCACGTGTAGAAGAACGCCTTCAGCCCAGGCATCAAGCCTGTCCTACGCTTTCTCACCAGGCTCATTTAAACCCACGTTTAAAACATGTTTTACGTAATTAACTAGAGCAAGTAGAGTAATAAGCGTTAGGTGCTAGGATTGGTTGTAGTAAGCCCGGAGCTAGTTAAGTTGATTACAAGCGAGAGCAGGTTGCTCGAGGAGGCATACCACACTATTCTAAACGACGAGGAGGTGCAAGTCCTGTGGGAGATGGCTAATGTGATGGCCGTGAAAAGGCTGAGGTACAACGACCACGGGCCAGTCCACGCGCAGATAGCGGCGGGGTCAGCCCTCTACCTCTACCAGCTCTTAAGGAAGAGGGGGGTTGAGTCAACGTTGCTGAGGGACGGTATAGTCGACTCGGATGAGGAGGCAGCCCTCGTGCCACTGATAGGGGGCCTCCTCCACGACATCGGCAACTCGGTTCACAGGGATCAGCACGAGAGGGTCGGGGCCTTACTGGCCGCACCCGTTGTATCCAGGATCCTGGAGAAGCTTATCGAGGACACCCGTAAGAGGCTTAGGTTGAGGCAGGAGATCCTCCACAGCATCTACTGCACGGCCTACGACGCCGAGTGCCTTTCCATGGAGGCAGGCTGCGTTAAAGTAGGTGACGGCCTGGATATGGCTGAGGGAAGGGCCAGGGTGCCCTACTCGCTCGGCAATGTGAACATCCACAGCCTCTCAGCCCTAAGCATAAAGAGCGTCGAGATACTGGAGGGGGAGAGCAACCCCGTCAGGATACTCGTGTACATGGATGAGACAGCTGGAGTCTTCCAGGTTGACGAGGTATTGATGCCGAAGCTCAAGTCAACCCCTCTGAGAAGGTATGTAGAGGTCTACGCGATCTCAGGGGATAAAGTACTCAAAACATACTCGCCTTCGTAGGAATAAAGGTTTATAAACTTTGAGCCCATCATAATGAGACCGGTGTCCAAGGGATGTCATTTAACACAACTGCCTAAACCCTTCTGGTCTAAATTCAAGAGAACCCTCTCTCTGAGAGAAGACGGTAGCGGCGAAATCCTCGCGTGGATCGCCGGGAAGAAGGATGGCCTGGTCGTTCTGAGAGACCCCTCTGGTCTAAGGGAGGTTAGAGTCGAGGGGAGGCATGCGGGTAAGCTGGCGTCACTCCCCCTCGAGTCCCTTGTGTGGATTAAAGGCGTGTTGAGGGAGGGCAGTCTAATAGTAGAAGACATCGCCGTGATAAACAAGCCTATAGTTGAGAGAAGAGTAGACTACACCGCTGGGAAGCCCGGGCCAAGGGAGTTCGCCGAGTCGTACTACTGGTATGTTAGGAGAGAGGAGTTCTGGAAGACAGCGTTCCTTCGAAACAGGTTCCTGAAGTATGCGAGGGAGCTTCTAGAGGAGAGGGGCTTCATTGAAATAGAGGCGCCGATGGTCGGGGTCGCCAGCGACCCCGGTTTAAGGGGGGCTAGGAAGCTCTGGACGCAGGCCTACGGGTTCAAGCTCGAGTTAACCAGCAGTGTTATAATGTACAAGCAGTTGATGGCGAGCGTCTTCGAGAAAATATACTACATTGCCAGGAACGTGAGGGAGGAGCCACTGGAGAACTCGGGTAGTGGGAGACACCTCTTCGAGTTCACCCAGCTGGACTTGGAGTGGGGTCTCTCAAGCATGGAGGATGTCATGAGGCTGGCCGAGGATCTAATATACTACTCCCACAAGAGGATCCTCGAGGACTCACCTGATATTCTACCCGAAAGAATTAGGGATGTAAACTTGCTCAAGCCGCCCTACCCTGTAATCACCTACAGCGATGCGGTCAAGAAAGCCAGGGAGATGGGCTTCAACGAGGAGTGGGGTAGAGAGCTGAGCGTGGAGGCTGAGACAGCTCTATCCAAGGAATTCGAGAAGCCCTTCTGGCTGGCCTTCTTCCCCCAGGCGAGCAGGGGGTTCTACTACTACCCGGTTGAAGGCGACGAGAAGCTCAACATGGACTTCAACCTCATCCTGCCATGGGGTTTCGGCGAGGCCTTGGACGGGGGGTGCAGGGAGTACAGGTATGAGAGGCTTGTGGAGAGGATCAAGAGGCTGGGGGAGGATGTTGGGAAGTACAAGTGGTTCCTCGACCTAGCTTTAAACGGGGGTATAGCGCCCTCCTGCGGCTGGGGCCTAGGCTTAGAGCGCTTCATCAGGTTCCTGCTAGGCTTAGACCACGTAGTCTACGCTACACTCCACCCTAGGCTCCCAGGCGTCCTACCCCCTTGACGAGCCCGAGTATGGTCTTAGCCGCCCTCAGGGCCCCGTCACCCAGATAATTCGGTTTTCTCCCATACGCTTCTTCAACAGCCTCGTCAAGAAGCCCCGGCTTCTCCGGATCAGGGGTTAGGAAGACGGCGTTGAGCCTCCCCGCCACGAACTCAGCGTCTCTCAAGCCGCCCGCGAGGGTTATATCTGGGTTGTAGGCGAGCACCACAGGCTTACCGTAGGCCTGGCTCGCTTGAATAGCCCCCACGCCCTGGTGGGTCACGACGACATCGGCCCCTGCGATCCATTTGTCTATGTCGGGGTCGTAGTCGAAGACCACGCTCCCCGGGAGCATCCTCCTCAGGTAGCCAGTCCACAATCTACCGGCTTGCACGACGAGCCTACGCCCCTTTAAACCCCCTCTGATCAGGGTCTTGAAGAGGAGTCTATGCCCCATAGTCCCAGTCATCACGAGCACGTAGCCCTTTGCCTCTGGCTTGTAGACGGGCCTCTCGAATATAGGCCCAGCGTACAGGCCCCTGGATCTGTAGAGCTTCTCCTGCTCACGCCACTGTAGGAAAACGAACCCTCCCAGCCTGTGAACGAGGCTGACAGACCTGCTTCTCCTGTACACCCTGTAAGGGTCTTCAACGCAGAAAACAGGCACTCTCTCAGCCAGCAAGCCTATTATAGAGGGTGGGAGGCTGTGGTTTGAGCCCGTGCAGACCACGGCGCTAGTCTTCTTGACCACTGCTAGCGCCTCGACCATCGACGAGGGCGCCCTCGCTATTATCTTGTACAGCCTCTCCTGCGGGTTCAGGGGCTTCAGCGTGAAGGCGATGGTTAAATTACGGCCCTTGAGCCTCCCCGTTATGCGTCTAACAGAGTAGAGGTCTCCTCTGGGGGCGATGATGTTTAACCGGGTTCCAGGCTCAAGCTCCAGCAACCTCTCCCCTAGAGCAACCGCGAAGCTAGTGTGCCCTCCACCGCTGGCGACAAGCGTGATCTCCAAGAACACACCTCAAGCCATATTTACCTAATATAATAAAAGTATAATTCCTTGACTGGAGATAATGAGGTCTACGTGGTTTAGATGTTTGACCCCCACGAAGTTAGGAGAGACTTCCCCATCCTAGAGAGGAAGATCAAGGGCAGGAGGTTAGTCTACTTCGACAACGCGGCTACAACACAGAAGCCCCGGCAGGTGATCGAGGCAATAGTGGAGTTCTACAGCAAGCACAACGCTAACGTCCACAGGGGCCTCCACACCCTCAGCCAGGAGGCGAGCGAGATGTACGAGAAAGCCCACGAGACCCTGGCCAAGTTCATAAACGCCTACTCCTGGGATGAGGTCGTGTTCTGCAACAACACAACCGACGCCATGAACCTGCTCGCTTATACCTGGGGCCTCCAGAACCTGGGGGAGGGAGATGAAGTCGTAACAACTATTATGGACCACCACAGCACTATGCTACCCTGGCGTAAGATAGCCGCTTTGAAGAAGGCTGTCGTCAAGTACATCGATGTCACAGCCGAGGGCTACTTAGACTACGGTAGCCTAGACCAGGTGATCACAAGGAGGACGAAGGTAGTGGTGTTCACGATGGCAAGCAACGTGCTGGGGACGATCAACAACGTGAAGGAGATAGTGAGGAGGGCTAGGGAAGTCGGCGCCATAGTCGTAGGGGACGCGGCGCAGTTCACACCCCACCTACCAACCAACGTCAGGGAGCTTGGATTAGACTTCCTGGCTTTCAGCGGCCACAAGATGCTGGGGCCAACTGGTAGCGGGGTTTTATGGGGTAGGAGAGACCTGCTCGACGAGCTCGGGACGTTTAAAGTAGGCGGTGACACAATTAAAGACGTGACACTAGACGATGTTGTGTGGCTCGAGCTACCCTGGAGGTTTGAAGCGGGCACCCCTAACATCGAGGCTGGAATTGGTTTAGCGGCTGCGGCGGAATACCTGATGAGGCTCGGCATGGAGAACGTGAGGGAGCACGAGAAGACCCTTGTCGACTACTTCCTCAAGCGTCTATCAGAGGAGTTCCCGGATGAAGTAACCGTCTATGGACCCAGGAGGGCGGAGGATAAGACTGGCGTAGTCTCATTTAACGTTAAAGGGCTACACCACCACACAGTCGGCTCCGCCCTTGACTTCTTCGGGATAGCTGTTAGGACAGGGTTGCACTGCGCGCACCCACTCCACTACAGGCTCAAGATCACCTACCTGGATCCGCCGCCCGAGAAGATACCTTCTAGCCCTGATGAAAGGCTTAAGACCTTCGGTAGTGTTAGAGCCAGCTTCTACATCTATAACACGCGTGAGGAGATAGACTACTTCATCGACGTCATGAAGAAGATCATAGAGTTGAAGGAGGCTTTACAGAAGAATCCTGTTGAAGCTGTTTGCACAGGTGGATAAAGGGTTTGAATGGATGCGGTGAAGGAAAAAATTATTTATGGAGAAGCGAAGGTTATCCTCTTTACTTAGCCGGGCCTAGGATCCTAGCAAACTTCTTGCCGCTGTAGGGGCTGACTGCGAACGCTATCTTTATCTTGCCCCTCTTAGTCTCCCTCACAACAACCTCGTACTGGTCTGTCTCATAGTACTTCTTGGCCTTTAGGTCGAAGAACTTTAGCTTCTCAGGCATGATCCAACCCTCTTACACTTTTATTTCGATTAATAATTCTAGAATGAGGGGATATATAAATTTATTGCTTCCAAAATAAACAGTATTTGAGACACATAAAGTAACACCTATAACATTAAATATTAAACTATTAATCAGAATCATCATTAGTTGGGATCGAGTTAAAATTGAAATCTCGGTATACTTCAAGCATTTAAACATTATCACGTGTCGCAGTAAAGTGTCTCAAATTTATGACAATGAATAGGTTTAATATAAGGAAAAACTGGTTAAAAAACGGGCCACTTTAGATCCGGCTCCAGGCATATCCCTGCTCTCTGGTAGAGGTTGTGGGCCGCCTCATCGGCCTTGCTGAGCACCTCCTCCTCGTCGAACGTCAGTATCCTCCTATCGTAGACTACGAGCTTCCCGTCAATAATGACGTGCCTGACATCGCTGCCCATAGCAGAGTAGACTAAGTGTGATACAGGATTGTTTGTCGGCTTCAAGTGGGGTTGGTTGAAGTCTACGACAACTATGTCAGCTTTCTTCCCAACCTCTATGCTACCTACCATATTGTCCACCATGAGAGCTCTAGCCCCGTTTATAGTCGCCATTTCAAGCACCTGCTCTGCCCTTACAGCCTCCGGGTCGCCTGTGATCAACGGCTGGAGGAGGGCGGCTATCTTCATCTCCCTCAGGAGGTCGTAGTCGTTGTTGCTCGGCCCACCGTCTGTCCCAAGCGTGACGTTAACCCCTTTCCTCAGCATTTCGGCCACCTTGGCCCCGCCGCTCGCGAGCTTCATGTTTGAAGACGGGTTGTGGCTTACACTCGTTTTTGTTTTAGCTAAAAGATCTATCTCCTCGCTTGTCGCCCAGACAACGTGGACCAGCACCACGTTGGGCCCAGTTAACCCAACCCAGTGAGCGAACTCGACGGGCTTCTTCCCGAAAAGCTTTGTAGTGTACTCGACGTCCTCTCTCACCTCGGCCAAGTGCATTGTTATACCCGTCTTCAACTCCCTCGCTTTCTCCGAGATCTTCTTGTACAGCTCCAGTGAGACGGCCCCAGGGGTTCTGGGCCCGAACCAGATCCATATCCTCGAGTCCCAGCCATGGTATTTTTGGTAAAGCCTCAAAGTGTCGTTGAAGCTTGTGTCACCAGGCTCCACCAGGCCCTCGTGGAGGATGTTCTCCTCTAAGGCGTATCCTTTCAAGTCCATGACATGCCTCGCGACAGCAGCCCTAATACCACTCTCGTGCAGGAACTCGATTATGTTGTCCACACCATACCTGCCTACAAGCCCTGTCTCCAGGAAGGTTGTGACGCCTGACTTCAGCATCTCGGCTACAACAAGCTTGGCTGAGACGAGGGCTTCCTCAGGCTTGTAGTTCCCCTGGAGGGGCCAAACCCTGTCTTTAAGCCATGGTATAAGCCTCTTGTAGTCTGCGCAGGCCCTCAACAGGCCTTGAGCTAGGTGGACATGCGTGTTCACGAGCCCGGGTATCACCAC
The DNA here is from genome assembly GCA_022759365.1 of Thermogladius sp. Taxonomy (GTDB): domain Archaea; phylum Thermoproteota; class Thermoprotei_A; order Sulfolobales; family Desulfurococcaceae; genus Thermogladius. The sequence goes on from JAEMPJ010000029.1 coordinate 7,171, forward strand.
GCTTTTCCGCGCGTCTATCAGGATGTCGCTGTAATTCTTGTACTGGGGATCCAGCTCCTCCCGCTTGCCAACGGCCCTGATCACCCCGTCCTCGACCGCGACCGCGCCGTCTCTTATAACCCTCCTCCTAGAGTCCATTGTGATTATCCAGCCGCCTCTCACATATATGTCGGCCACGATTGACACCTGATTAACGGATATGGCATGAAAATTAATAAGGTACTACTCCAAGAGAATAATAAAACCACCGGGTAGTACTCATGCTTCAATTTCTAAAATACGACCCAGCCGAGAGAGCAAGCCTAATAAAGACGGCTAGAGGCCTTATCCCAGCCGATATCGTTGTAGTCAACGCTAACATCGTGAGCGTCACCACAGGGGAGGTGTTGGAGAACCAGGCTGTGCTCGTTAAGGGGAGGAGGATTGCAGGCATAGTGGATTCTGATAAGGCTTCAAAGTATGTTGGCTCGAGCACCCTGGTTGTAGACGGTAGGGGAGGCTACGTCGCCCCGGGCTTCATAGACCCCCATATACACATCGAGTCAAGCCTCCTAGACCCCTACGGTTTCTCCAAGATAGCTCTGAAACACGGCACCACGACGGTTGTAGCCGACCCGCATGAGATAGGGAACGTGCTCGGCGTGAGAGGCGTAAAGCTGTTCGCGGAGGTTGCTCGGAAGACCCCTCTAAAAATACTCATAGACATACCCAGCTGTGTCCCGGCGACCTCCCCGAGCATGGGTCTGGAGACGACGGCGAACGAGATAACGGCGAGCGACATCAGCGAGCTAGCAGGCCTCGAGAACGTCGTCGGCCTAGGCGAGGTAATGGACTTCGTGAGCGTCGTCAACGCCATGCCGGATGTCCTCGAGAAGATCAAGGTGGCTTATGAGAAAGGGCTTGTCGTCAACGGCCACGCCCCCCTCCTGAAGGACGAGTGGCTGAACGCCTATATTTCAGCCGGGATATTCAGCGACCACGAGTCCACGGAAGGCTCAGAGGCCTTGGAGAAGGCCCGGAGAGGCATGCACGTCTTCATCAGGCAGGGGAGTGCGTGGAGGGACTTGCCCCCATTGGTGGAGAAGCTTGGAAGAGTTGACTGCGAGGTATGCGCCTTCACGAGCGACGACTTAAACGTGGCAGACTTGTTCGAGAAGGGGCATATGGACAGGATCGTGAACGAGGCGATCGAGATGGGCATGGATCCTGTGAAAGCGGTGAAATACGCTACTCTGAGACCCGCTATGAGGCTCCACTTGGAGGAGCATATAGGCGTCGTAGCACCCGCTAGGCTCGGCGACTTCTTCATAACTAGTAGGCTGGAGCACATTACGCCCGAGACCGTTATAGCCAACGGGGAGATAATCTACTACAAGGGAGAGTTGAAGAAGAAATTAGAGAAACCCTCCTACCCAGACTACGCGTTGAAAACAGTCAACTTGAAAGCCGTCCCCCAACCCGACGACCTTGTTCCATGGGCTAGAGTAGAGAAGGGTAGCGTTAAAGCCAACGTGATCGAGGTTAAACCGGGCTCCGCATTGACAAAATGGGTTCAGGAGAGTATTGAAGTAGTAGGGCGTAAACCGCTCTTAGCAGAAGACGAGCTCTACGTGGCAGTGTTGGAGAGGCATAGGGGGACTGGTAGTATAGGTAAAGGTATTATGAAGGGGCTTGGCGTGAGGATAGGCGGGATAGCACAGACGATAGCCCACGACACCCACAACATAATTGTGGCAGGCTATAACCCAGTGGACATGAGCCTCGCTGTAAGGAAGCTCGCTGAAATACAGGGTGGCATAGTCGCTGTCCACGAAGGTAGGGTGCTAGGAGTCGTAGAGCTGAAGCTAGCCGGCTTAATGAGCATTAAAGAACCCGAGGAGGTCTACGAGGAGTACAAGAGCTTCGTAGGCAAGCTCAAGGAGAACCTCGACGTAGAGTTCGAGAGCTTCTTCATGACCCTAGCGCTTGTCGCGCTCCCAGTCATCCCTGAGCTGAGGCTGACAGATAGAGGTCTAGTGGATGTAGTTAACGCCAGGCTGGTGCCGTTATTCCCCGAGTAGCTGTTTTCCCTCTTTCAACCTAATCTTTTTCACCTCTGCCTTACTGCTCAAAATCCTTGAAACACCCGTGGGATCCTCGACTATTATAGTTAGACGGTTCTTCCCCTCGAGGACGCCCTGGAGGTACTGGATCTTCGAGGTGCAGGAGTCGGATGAGCTCTCGCACGCGAACTTTAAAACGTCGATCAACTCCAATACGATGCCCTCAACGGTGGTTATCTCGCCTCGCGAGAAAGCACCCGGTGTTATCTCTACGCCTACCTCCGGGACTCTTATGGTGGCTGAGGAGGACTTCACGAATAGTGCTCTCTCATCCCCTGGAACCTCGATTCTGTACGTGATCTCGACGGGGTCATTCTCCTCCAGGCTTTCAATATCGCTGTGCTTATAACCGCAGTGGGGGCACTGGAATTTTGTTAGGAGGATTCTGCCGAAGTAGGGTATCTCGTATATGAAGTCCTCTACGACGCCCTCCCTCCCGCATACAGGGCAGGAAGCCTTGTACTCTAGGATCTTAATGGGCTCCTTTAACATAGAGTCCTCACTCATCTGCTGGCCCTCACGGGGATTAAGTGTGATCCATCACAGGTAGGCCCCCTTAAAAACCTTGGGCCTAAACCCTCCCTACAAACGGATGCCGTTAAACCCTTCTCCAGCGCGTAGTCGATGACGGGCTCGAGGATTTTCTCTCTTATAGGCCTCGGAAGATACCTGTAGCCCTGGATCACCTCCCCCTCACTGTAGTATAGTCTCCTGTAGACAGGTTCTAGCTCCGGGAACGCATCTCTAAGCCTCCTGTAGATGTCTGGCCTCAGCTTCAGTGTCGAGGTCACTATGTGCCTGGCGCCAGCGCTAGCAACCGCCTCCACGAGTTGCTTGATCATCTGGGGGTCGTCGTTTAGGCCTGGTAGGATAGGGTCGACTCTGACGCCCACGGGGACACCGGCCTCACTCAACTTCTCGACAGCCCTTAACCTCCTGGATGGGCTGGGGGCACCCGGCTCCAGCTTCGAGGCCAGGTTGTCGTCGAGGGTGGTTATAGTTATCATGACAGCGCTTGGTGTAGCCTTGAGAACATCGATATCCCTAACCACTAAATCGCTTTTCGTCGTGATCAACACTCTGAGCCCTCTCTCCGCCAACAGTTTGAGGGCCATCCTCGTTAAACCCATCCACGCCTCCAACGGCGGATAGGGGTCGCTACTAGTGCTCAACTCAATAGTCAGCCTCGGGTTGACATGCCTTAAATCCTCCCTAAGCCTCTTGAGGAAGTCCCTCTTAGGCGTGCTGGGTTTCCTACCAATATACGAGGTGGCGTAGCAGTAGAGGCAGAAGTGGCTGCAACCCGTGTAGGGGTGGAGGCTGTACTTCAATGGGCACGTGCATAGAGGTGAGCCCCAGGGGTCGAAGGGCCTTATAACTTTAAGCCTCTTGACATCGCCGTAAACCCTCTCATCTAAGAGGCGCAACACGCTACCTCCAAACGAGTTTGTCCCCCGCCTAACCGCTTCACCCTCATAATCATCAACCACCAGGTTTCTTCCGGAGGCGTGAGATAGCGGGGGCTACTAAGTAGTATATGCAGCGGGGGTTTTAATCAGTAATGCGTGAACCCACGTACGGCTGTTCCGTCTGCACAACGGCTGGTTTTACTCGTAAATTAAAGCCGTAGCTGGCCGGGGATTGCAGTCCTTGGCTTTAAGGGTTCTCCCCCAACCCTCCATCACGCCGTAGCTCGAGGATGCAAGCCCCTCCGCTGTTACCGGGAGCTGTTTCAACGTGGGGTTTTCCAAACTTGGGCATCACCTACCTCACGGTCCTCTCCAGTTGCTCCGCACATAAATTACCCTCTAGGTTGTCGACTAAACTTCCACAGGGTTGTCGTGGATTAGACTGCCTATATCCGATTATTTAAATAGCTGTCCCCCGATATCTAGACCAGGGCTATTATGGTCTCCGGCCTAACTCGTAGAGCCATGCTGGAGATAATTGAGTTCCTTACGAAGTCTCTTGACGTTATAAGCGACTACGATAAAGACAGGTTGGTTGAGACCCTGGTGGAGGCGTATAAGCGTGGCTCGAAGATCTTCGTGGTGGGGGCTGGTAGAAGCGGCCTGGTGGTGAAGGCCTTCGCGCTCAGGCTCATGCACCTGGGGTTCTCGGTCTATGTAATGGGGGAGACGATTATACCCAGGATGAGGAAGGGCGATGTCTTGGTGGCTTTATCGGGCTCCGGGAGGACGAGGAGCGTTATATCTGTTGCCGAAGCCGCTAAGTCGGTTGGCGCAATAGTTGTGAGCATAACTACATTCATGGACTCACCTCTAGCCAAGCTAAGCGACGTAGTCGTCTTGATACCTGGGAGGACTAAACTAGCCAAGGAGGACGACTACCTGGTGAGGCAGGTTATCGGCCTCCACGAGCCTCTAACCCCGCTTGGCACACTGTTTGAGGACCTCGCTATGATATTCCTCGACGGCGTGGTAGTCGAGCTAATGGATAAGCTAGGGGTGACGGAGGAGGAGCTTAAGGAAAGGCATGCCAACGTGGAGTAAAGCTACTCAAGACCCCTCGCTTTAAGGGCTGTGTCGAGCTCGTTCAGCCTCTTAGCCATTATTTTAACAGCATCGATTAAAGCCATAGCCTGCCCTTTCACACTCCACTTCAACTCAACCCCTCTAGCCCTCTTGGAGTCAAGGGCCCCCTCCAGCTCCCAGAATACATTGTTGACTAATCTCACAACTAGCCCGAGCCCGACACGATCCAAGTAGCCGGCGAGTAGATCTGGGCTCGTGGTCGCGACCAGGTACTCGACTGCGAGGAACGTGTTGAACCCGTAGAGGTAGTTGTGTAGTATGGTTTGCTTGAACCCGTATGTTAAGTAGGCCAGCGCGTAGAGTAGCCCTCCCGCAGGGAGGAAGATTAGTAGAGAGTACGCCAATAAGTCCAGGCACCCCGAGAAGGCGAGGAGGCTCCCAGACAAAACAATGTTAGTTGCGTCGAACGCGAGGTTATTCATCAACCCTACAACTATTGTGGCGATAAAATAGAGGGTTTTCACGAGGAACCAGCGTCTACTCCGGCTAGCTCGAGCCCTCTCCCAGTGGGATAGTATAAGCCTAGCTATCGACAAATCAGACTCCTCGGTAGAACACCGTGTTTCTCCAGGATTGAATCGTCTACTCCACTAGGCGGGTAGACATCTATAGCCCTCCTGCCCGGATCTATTAGAAGGACGGTGTCGATCGACGCAACCTCGATGTAGAAGGGGTTGTGCACCGCCAACACAACAGTCTTCCCAGCCCTCTTGGCCTCTTTAATCAGATCCACAACGGCCCTAACCCCGTTTAAGTCGAGGTTATCGAACGGCTCGTCGAGCAACCAAACCGGTTGATCCGCGACGAGAACGCTCGCCAGGCTCACCCTCTTAGCCTCCCCACCGCTTAGAGAGAAGGGGTCTCTACCCATCAGCTCAGGGGGCACAAGCTTCCCGAGGATAGTAGTGTTCCCCTGGATTTTAAGTTGCTTGAGGATCAAGTTGATCTCATCTCTCACCGTTGCTTCAACGAAGCCGTAGTACGGATCCTGCCAGGTTATCCCGATAACACGGGCAACTCTACGCCTGCTCTCCTTGTAGGGCTCGAAGCCGCCTACTATAACCCTGCCCGCCAGAGGCTTAAGCAGGCCGGCGATAGTCTTCAACAACGCGGTTTTACCAGCGCCGTTGGGGCCTAGGAGGAGGTGTATTCCAGGCCCCAGCTTCAAATTCACATCTCTCACAAGAGGCCTGCCGGGATTGTAGCCTATAGTGGTGTTCTCGAAAATTATCTCCGTCATAA
>JAEMPJ010000039.1 GCA_022759365.1 Thermogladius sp.
GTCACACAGATAGCCTTGTCAGCCGGCACAAGCCTACCGCAGTTATCGCACTGGACTAGCTCGACTTTACCCTTATCCCCTTTCCTCCTACCTCTACTCTCCCTCTTCTTAGGCATTCAATAACCACCTTTCAGCTGTTTCTCTTAATGAATCAAAAGCCTTTATACCTTACTATCCTGGAGGAGCAGGCGTGTTTTACTTAAGCCTTGACAATAAATCTCCTACCCTGCCGCCAATAATGTTCTCCCAGTCGAGGCCTATTGCCTCGAGCAATTGCTCTAGACTACTTCTTATACTCTCAATATACTTGTCCGGGTCTATCTCGGCGAGCTTAGCTAGCTGTATCGCTTTAACACCGTCCTTGCTCTTAACTTTCACGTAGGCAATTATATCGTTCTCCCCTATGCTCAACCCGTAATTCTTCAACTGAATAGCTGCTTTAACATGCTGTGGCGTGTTCTTAGTGTATTCTTCAATCTTCTTAGTCAACCCTGTCCTTATAGTAAGCTGGTCGAGGGTTATTTCCTTCCGCTTCAAGCTCAAGTACTTCTCTCTAACCTCGTTTCTAAGCCACTCCTCGAAATCTTTCAAGTCAGCGGGGGAGGTTACAACTTTCATCCTCTCTATTATCTCCTCGAAGAAGTTCTTGAGGAAGTCCGGCGTGTTCTTCTTCTTGGCTATCAGCCCCTTTATCTCGATCTCGCCATCGACGGTCCTGCTGAGGTAGTTCTTTTTCAACCCTGTGAAAACCACGAAGGTGAATGTTTTGTCGAGCTCTATCTCCAGGCCGAGGTTATTGTAGACCCATTCCTGGAGTTTGGACAGCTGCTCCTGCGATGGATCCCACAGGAAGATCGAGTCTGTATCCCCGTACAGTATTTTAACACCCAGCTCGGCAGCCTTGCTAAGTATGCTGAAGAAAGACCTTCTGCCTAGAGCCGTCACGCTCTCGGCTACAGCGGGCGAGTAGAGCGGGAAGGACTCGTCGCCGAAGACACCGTAGCTAGCGTTGATGAAGACCTTGATTGCTCTCTGGACAACGTCGTACCACGCCTGGGCCTCCTGGGGGAGGCTTTTATCCTTAGCCCTCTTCTTGTACACGAAGACCCTGAAGTCCCTCAGTATGCCGACTAGTACCGAGATTAAACCAGGCTTATCCCTACACACACTATGAATTCTCCTACCTGTCTCGTCCTCAATCCAAGTCTTGTTAGAACACCAGTCCACGTCAACGGTTTCGAAACTCAGATTATACTTCTTCATGATGCTCGGATACAGTGAGGCTATATCCAACACCACTGTGTTGAAGAATACTCCTACAGGCGGCTCGATCACGAGCGCGCCCGCGTACTTCTTCCCCTCTATGATCGCCTTGGTATGCGTGCTCCTAGCATATCTCTGAATATCCTCCTTGTTGACGATCAGATAGTTCCTCTTCCTAGTCTCCCAGAAAACCAGGTTTTGAATCCAATTCGAGATTTTCCTCCTACAGATGTCCTCAATGCTAGTTCTCGAAATACGCGCCATCAACACCATAAGCTTCCAAACGAGCTCGTTGTTGAAAGTCATTAATTGCAGAGTTATCTCCGCGTCACGGTAGTTGTATGCGGCGAGGAATGAAATCTCCTTCTCGCCCAGATTCCCCTCGTAGGCCACTTTAGAAATGCCCAGCAACGCCGTTGATATGGCCTCCAGGTTCTCTTCCTGGTACTTATTCCCGAAAGCATAGCTCTTGATAGCCTTATTCGAGAAGAACTTGTATAGGTCTATGTGAACAGAGGTCTCTAGCCTAGCCTGTACCTCCTTCGCCTCCTCCACCTTAACTACTCTTATCGGTATCTTATCCCTCTCCAAGCCTAGATTCAAACTCCTGTTGTAAAGGTAGTGGAGGTCGAAGTTATCCCCATTGAATGTGATCACAACCGGGTATGATGAGATGATCCTGTAGGCTTCGAGGATCAAAGCCCTTTCACTATCAAAAATCTCGATCTCGGCATCCCACGGGTAGTCCTCGCTTGGCTCACCGAACCTTATATCCCTCGCTAAAACCAGGACTTTCTTGAATCCATCGCTGGATCTGAAAGCTATGGATATGACGGGGAAATCGGCGTGTTTCGGCGAGGGAACCTTACCTTTAGCTGGAGTGTAAACCTCGATATCGAGAGCCAGCTTTCTCGGGTTAGGAGGCATCTCCTCGAAGTAATCGAGGAAGCCTAACGCCATTTCGTATATCTCGCGGTGCTCTCCCCCAAAGATCTTAGATACCAGTTCTAAAACCTGTTTGTCGATGCTCGGCTTGACAACCGTTATAGTTGGTCTACCGTTCTCTACACCCGCTTTCACTCTCATGCACGGGACTAGTAGGTTGTCGTATATGTAGTTGTTGTGGTACTTGATCTTGGCCTCCCACGCGTTTTTCACCATGTTTCTCAGCTTTTTAACGGATAGAGGGTCTTTCACGACGATCTTTGTCAGCTTGACCTTCTCCATGGACAACGGGTTTATCTTGACAACCTCTTCAGCTGTTTCAAAAGCCGGGTCTTCCACTATATCCTTCTTCTTTAAGACTTCTTCAACGGGCTCGTCTGTGAGAAAGTAGGGTTTATGCCCGGTTGGGTCTAGCAGTTTGATGAGCCTGGATCCATCGTTCGACAAGAAGACGAGGCAAGCCCTCCCTACATCCCCGTTGTACTCTACGTTGAGAAGGTAAGCAGGGGCGTCCAGGGAGCTGACATACCTGTCGTAGTCGAGCGTGTAAACGTCGCCTATCCGAGTATACTTCACTAAACACCCCTCTTTTCACGTAGCTTCAAAATAGCCTCGGCGATATCCCCCTTCGATTCCAGCAGTGCCCTCCTAGCCTCCTCTCTTGAAACACCCGCCTGTGAGGCTACGAATTCAACGTCATCCTCGCTGACCTTCACCTCGGGTAGTTTAGGAGCCTCCTCCAGCTTCTCCTCTCTCATGCTCCCCACGACCTGGACAACCGTCTGCTCCTTTGATTTAATGAAGACTACCTGCGGCTTATCGATCGTGATCTTCTTATCCTCCAGGTAGATCTCTACTTTAACAACATTCCCCAGCTCCTCTAACTCCAACCCCATCCTCTTCAATGCCCTCTTAAGTTCACGTGGGCTAAATCCAGGTAGCACAGGAAAACACCGCGGTCTTAAATTATATAAACCATACTAGCTATTAAACTCAGGGTACTAAATCGAAAGAGAACGTTGATCGGAAATGCCTAGTTTAAGAGTGTTAGGTGGAGGCAGAGAGGTCGGCAGGGCGGCGCTACTTGTTGAAGACAGGGGTAAGGCGCTGTTAGACTACGGTGTGAACTTCGACGAGAAGGACAGGCCTCAGATACCCTTGCACGTCAGGCCGGTGGAGCTCAACCTTGTGGCGATATCCCATGCTCATCTAGACCATATTGGTGCAGCGCCACTGCTGTATATAACTGGGAGGCCGAGGATCTTCACTACGAGGCCTACCCTCGAGATAGCCAGGCTACTTGTGCTAGACTTCCTCAAGTTGAACTCGGCTTACATCGACTACGAGTACAGCGAGTTTGTTAAGATGAGCGAGAACGCCCAGTTTGTTGACTACGGTAGCGAAGTGGAGGTCGACGGGTTCAAGCTGATATTCATGAATGCCGGGCACATCCTCGGGAGCTCTATGATATACCTTGAGACTCCGAGCGGCCACAGAATACTCTACACTGGGGACGTCAACACGATTCAAACATGGACTCTCAGCGGAGCCGAGTTATGGCCGCTTAAAGTGGACACTTTGATCATCGAATCCACTTATGGGAGCAGGATTCATCCACCTAGATACCGAGTCGAGAAAAGGTTTGTCTCTGTGGTCGAGGAGGTTATCTCTGGAGGCGGGGTTGTACTAATACCCTCATTCAGCGTCGGGAGAAGCCAGGAGGTGTTGACGATCCTGGCGAACGAGCTACCTTACGTCGACATATACGTGGACGGCATGGCGAGAGATATCTGCGGGATTTACCTGCAGTACCAGAAGTACCTGAGAGACCCCACCCTGTATACCAGGGCGTTGGAGCGCGTCACGTTCATTAAAAACGCTAGAGATAGGAAGAAGGCTTTGAGCAAGCCAGGTGTTATAATAGCTACAGCTGGCATGCTGAAGGGCGGGCCTAGCTTGCAGTATTTGAAGAAGCTGGCCGACGACCCCAAGAACGCTGTGTTGCTTGTGAGCTACCAGGCCCCTAATAGCCCTGGGCACAAACTACTCGAGGAGGGGAAGTTGGAGGAGGTGGAGGTTTACTTCACTAAGGCACGCCTAGAATGGTTCGACTTTTCCAGCCACGCTGGCAAAGACGGCTTGTTAGATATCGCCAAGAGCTACTCGCATACTGTGCGGAACATTGTTGTAATCCACGGGGACGAGGAGTCTGCCACCGGCCTGGCTGAAGCGATCAAGAACACTATCGGCGGGGACTTAAACGTAGTGGCCCCTGTTAACGGGGACTCCATCACCCTTGACTAGAGCCCTAGCCAGCGTTATCGCATAGACATTCCTTGACCACTTCCTCGCCAACCCAAGCTTCTCGAGCTGGGAGAGTATCCTCCCCGCCGACAGCGTGTTCGTGTATACCCTGTCTGCTACTTCCTCAACGCTGACAAACATCCTCCCAGAGGCGACTAGATCCTCGTATAGCTTCCTGACATCGATTTTAACCCTAACAGTGTGCTCAGCCATCGCAGGCCCCTTTCAACACGGTCTCTTGAAGCCAAGCCGCCACAGCGAAAGTAACGGTTTTAGCGGGTGTTTATATATAAAACCCGTTGAGACATTATAGATAGATACTGGGCCGGGGTAGCTCAGCTCGGTAGAGCGCCGGGCTGTTAACCTTCACGAGAAGCCTGGTGGAAACCCGGTGGTCCGGGGTTCGAGTCCCCGCCCCGGCGCTCCCTTATTTTTCACGGTAAAACCGGGTACTCTAGGATAGGCGTGTGGAGGGTGATGAAGACTTTTTCTAAGGGCCTAAAAAGTCCTCTGGCTTAGGAGGCTCTGGTTTCAAGCCTTTCCTCTCCCTGATCTTGGCGATCAAGTCGGTTAGAATGCTGTCGGGTACGGGGGCCCACCTGCTGAACTCCTGGCCCCATATTGCTTTACCGGCTGTGGCGCTCCTCAACTCCTCGGCTATGGTAAACGACTCCGAGACGGGTATCTCGGCTATAATCCTCGATAGGTTGCCTAGTTGCTGAACCTCTATGAGCCTACCCCTCTTCTTTGTTATAATAGTCGATATATTGCCTATGAACTCCATCGGTGTCCTTATATCTAGTTTCAAGATGGGTTCTAGAAGAGTTGGCCTGGAGGTCAGCATTCCCGCGTAGATCGCGTTTCTAACAGCTGGGAACAACTGGGCTGGACCCCTGTGGGCTGGGTCTTCGTGTATGACGGCGTCATGTAATATCACTTTGACTCCTCTCACGGGCTCCATGGCTAGCGGCCCTTCCCTCATAGCCAGCCTGAATCCTTGGAGTATAGTGTCCTTGACATCCCTCAAGTACTGGACGCCCGAGGTCATGTCCACAAAGACGTTTATGTTGTCGTCTATAGCCCAAATTCTCCTGGCTTCATCGGCGTCCCAGCCTGCTTGCTCCCTCAGGATCTTAGCTCTGTCCCTCGGATCCATGTCTTCTGTGACAATTCTATCCTGGATAAGCCTTATCGTGTTCTCATCGAGTGGGGCTACGCTGATGTACAGCTTGTTGTGTTTGTTAGGAGACTTGCCTTCAAACACCCTGCTACTAGCCCTAATGCTCTCCCTGTACACTATGACAGGCGGCGTCGCCACTACATCCAAGCCGTATAGGTCTTTGAGCAGGGTTAGAGCGATCTCGATATGCAGTGTTCCCACACCGCTCAGCAGGAACTCGCCTGTCTCCTCATTTATTTTAACGATAAGGCTGGGGTCTTCGATGCTCAGCTTATGCAGGGCGTCTATGAGCTTCGTCAGCTGGGAGGGGTCTTTAGGCTCTACAGCCACTGTGACAACAGACTCTGTTATCATCCTCAGCTTCTCGAAGGGGGTCATCGTGTCTTTTACCTCGAGAGAGCAGACAGTCTCACCCGACCTGGCTTTATCTAGTCCTAGCACTGCAGCTATGTTGCCCGCGCTGATCTCGTCGGCTAGCTCCCTATACGGGCCCATGTACAAGCCTACCTGGAGAACCCTCTGCTTCATCCTCGCGTTGACGAGCCAGAGCTCCTCGCCAGCCCTCACCGTGCCAGAGTAAACCCTCCCGGTCGCGACCAGCCCTGCGTGAGGGTCTACTCTAACATCGTTGACAAGCATCACCAGCGGCCCATTAGGGTCTGCTTCAAGCATTGCCTTGGCAACAGGGCTGTTTAAGTCTCCGTGCCATATCTTCTTGATCCTGTAGGCCTGGGCCTCCCTAGGGTTGGGTACGTACTTGACAACCGCGTCTAATATAGCCTCGTGGAGCGGCGCAATCTTCTGTAGCTCTGGTAAAGCTTCTTTACCCCTCTGGTAGACGTCTACCACATCGCTGAACTTTATGCCCTTCTGCTGCGCCATGGGGACGGAGAAACCCCACCTATCCCTCGCGCTGCCAAAGATCACCTGCCCTTTAGCCGGGTCGAGTTGCCAAGCGCTCCTAAACTCTTTCTCAGCGTATTCGGCTATCAACGTGTTTATATCCTTGATTATCTGAACCAGCCTCTGCTGGATCTCCGAGGGTGAGAGCTTGAGCTCTTTAATCAGCCTGTCTATCTTGTTTATGAACAGCACTGGCCTAACCATTTCCTCTAAGGCTACTCTAAGGTACATCTCCGTCTGGGTCATAACACCCTCTACAGCGTCGACTACAACAATGGCTCCATCAATCACTCTAAGCGCCCTTATAGTCTTGGACTGGAAGTCCACGTGCCCAGGCGTGTCTATCAAGTTTATGACGTAGGGCTTCCCCTTATACTCGTGGTACAAGCTGACGTTAGCCGCTTTAACCGTCATCTGCCTCTTCTGCTCTATGTCCAGGTAGTCTAGTGCCAAGGCCTGCCCGGCTATCTTCTCGGAGAGTAAGCCGGCCATAGCCAGCAACGAGTCGGATAGAGTCGTCTTGCCATGGTCTACGTGAGCTGTGATACCGATGTTCCTAACCTGCTCCAAGTTCTTCATTATTTTCAACACATCGCTCGTCTGCTTGTACTTAACCATCCGTAAACCAACCCCGCTTACATATACGCCTAAAAGACCTCATGTTTAGAAGGGGTTTAAAACCCGTGTTTCTAAGAGGTCCCTTTGGAAAAACCGGTAATAAGCTTCTCGAACTCTATCCTCCCCACTCTAATGGAGTCCGCCAGGAGAGAGTTTAAGTCGATAACACCCTCGGGCAACCCTCCTCGCAACCCGACGTCTATGAGAATGTTCAAGCTCTCTCCATCCTTCGATATCCTGACTACAACCTCTACCTCCCCGCGTCTACCAGTCCTCTCCTCTATGTACCTTCTAACAGCCTCTTCCACCCTGAAGGCTATCTCCTCAATATCTTTCTCGGAGATATCCTCGAGTCTTAAACCAAGTGTTTTAGGCTTGCTTCTGGCCGACGAGCCCATACTTGCTTAATACCTCTCTAATCTTAGCCTCTAGGTCTGATAGCTGTTTCCCCAATGCTTCCAACTGCTTCTTATACTTCTCTTTCTTCAAATTCAACAACTCTTTCCTCTCCTGGAGCTCTTTGACAACCTCGTCTTTGCTTTTCTTGACCAGTACCTGGCCGATCAGCTTGTATACCTCAGTGGAGTTCTGGAGATACTGGAGGTTTTCCAGGACGTTGTCTATTTCAGATATCTCAGCCTCGACTAGTTTCAGCTCGGAGTCAACTTTAACATAGCTCTCCTTCATCGCCTGGTATTGAGCTATTAGTTGTTGAACCTCGGGTGGGAGCTTCTGCTCACTCACCTTCAGCCACCTTTCTTAATTCAATAAGCATGTCTATGGTACTTATAATACTATTCACGACAGCTCTTAAAAGACCTATCCTACTACAAGACACAAATATCCTAAGCGTATTACCCTCTACACTTATTTCTCCCCTACATGGCTCGGGGAGTGTTTTTATCTCAGGGGTGAGGGATTCGTTTAGAGACAGCAAGGTCTTCTCGTCGATCCCCCTAATTTCTAGTTCAACCTTGTTTTCCATAGACCTTGAAACCCCTTACTTTAATCAAAGGCCCGATTTCACGTTCATTTTCAGTTATTAATTTAATTGTTACAATGTTTTCCTCGTCGCCTACCGCCAGCCTATAACCTGAATTTTTACCTAAGAAATCCCTTAGCAGGCTTGCCAGCAACCCTGCTAGTTCAAGACATTTATCACTGGAGCACTTAGAGTAATCTACCTCCCTGTAACCGGTTACAGGTTTAGCCAGCTTCAAACCTCCCTCCCTCGACAACCTTACTCCAGCCAGCGCTATCTCAGCGTATCTAACCAGGTTTAAATCCTCCCCACCACCCGTGTTCAAGGTGTATATGCGTATGAGAGATGGGTTCCCCCTCCACCTGTCGACCACGATAACATACTTCTTTTTATACGCTAGGGCTAAGTAGGCTAGATCCACTAGCCTTCTCTTCCCTCTATTCACTCGAAGCGAGCCGGGTAGCATTAGCGCCAGGTCTTTTGTGAACGATCTTAACCTCTGGCTAGGACGGTGCGATGTTGTTACTAAAAACACTTCTTTTACTCCCTTACCACGACCTTGGGGAAGAACTTGCTTAGCTCTGTCCTATGATAGTATGCTCCACCCGCCCAAACCGCCCCGCACTTCCTGCACGTCCACAGGCCAACAGATATCCTTACAACCCCTCCAGTGTACCCGCAGAAGGGACACTGCTGTGGTGAGTACCTCTTTACTAGTATGCTCTTCACCTTCTTCCTGAGCGTGGCACCATACCTCGCGCCGTACCTGCCTGCCGGCCCGACAACTTTTGTCCTACCCATAACCACCATCACCTACCATTTCATGTACTCTTGTGGACTGCTTATAACCTTCCTTATAAAACTTAACACCTGTTCACCCTTCTTTAAAGCTATTTCCACCGCTGAGTCCAGGGTTTTAGGCGTTATACTCTTCAACCCCTTTTTCTGGAGGCCGACTATCCGCCCCTTCTCGTCCACTGAGATAGATATGAATGTATCTAAGACGCTCTCCTCTTCTAACGAGGGGTCAACCACTAGAATATCCCCTAGAACCCCCATGGTGACTGTCGTGACAAGCGTGTTCAACGGTAGTGGTGTTTCCTTAACCTCCCGGTTGATTTTAACACTCTCACCAGATATCTCTAGCTTGGGCAACTTGGTGACGGCCAGCGCGATCATTGAGGCGATCATGCCGGCGTCTAATATATTGCCATCGTGGTCTATAACGTATACATCGTCGTAGATGACCCAGGCCAGCCTGCCCGGTTGTACAATTAGCTTAGACAATTCGATCGCCCTAGGCTCCCTGAGACTCCTATCTATCACCCTTGCAACCTCTATTGCATCCTCGTTAGGGGGGCCTGGCTCGAAGGATGGGGATGCTAGTGGAACAAACTCGGCGTGGACTTGTAGAACCCCCTCGTTCGGCCGATCCTCGTAGGGCGAGCCTAACTCGGCTTTAACCCCCGCTATTACCTGTGTGCCTCCCAGTTTAACTAGAGCGCTCCCCTCCGCTTTACCTATTATCCCGATGCTCACCGAGATACTCCTGTAGTCATATAGCCCCCTGTTGTCTACTCTTTCACCTTTTTTCAGCATCTTAATGATGTTCTCGGCTCTAAGCTTTGGCATTATTGGTTCTCTCTGAGGCGTTATAGACATAGTCCACACCTCACGACTCCAAGACGGCTAGGTACTTTTTATGAAGCGTCTCCTTCATCTGCGCGTATATTCTTTCAGCACCCCTCTTACCCAGCTCGACAGCCTTCTTGAACTCCTCCGGGGTTAAAACCCCGTTTAGTTGCAGGAGCACTATCTCGCCGATGCCGGCCGCGTAGCCCAAAGGCATATCGGCCTCGCCGTACTCGTCTTCAAGCTCGTTTATGTCTAGGACAATCACGCCGTCGACTTTACCCACAGCCACGCCTGCGACCAGATCCCTCATCGGTATCCCAGCGTCCGCGAGCGCTAGGGAGGCGGCTGTTAACCCAGCTGTCCTAGTCCCTCCATCAGCCTGGAGGACTTCGATGAATACGTCTATACTGGCTCTTGGGAACTGGTCTGTGAAGACTACTGCTTCAAGGGCCTCTCTTATGACTTTCGACAATTCAATCTCCCTCCTCGTCGGAGCCGGGGATTTATGCTCGGAGGTCGAGAAAGGTGCCATATGGTATCTCACTCTTAGAACAGCCCTGTCAGGCAGCTGTACAGCCTTGGGAGTCTCGCGGGGGCCGTATACAGCAGCTATAACTTTAGTACCCCCGTACTCCACGAGAGCTGAACCATTAGCGTTCTTCAAGACCTCTACCTCCATTCTGATAGGCCTCAAATCCTCCGGCTTCCTGCCGTCAACTCTCAGCCCGTCCTCGCGTATCAGCCTTGGCCTGGACTCCGACACCCTAACCACCCAACTTCTTCTCGAGGAACTGTTTTATTTCCTCAGTCAGCCCTCTTACATGGGGCTTCTCATCTATTAACTTTATAGCCTGGGTTAAAACCTCGCCTCTGTATTCGTCGGGGCACTTAGCCCAGACAAAACCGTTCTGGGCGACCGTCATCTCACAGTTTGTCTTCGAAGTAAGGAGGTTGAACATGCTGCCTTTCTTCCCTATTATTCTCGGGATACGGCTGGGTTTCACCTCTATGATGATGCCCTCGATGATCTTGCCGAGACCCTTCCCCTTTATTGTGAGCAAGGGGTCTCTAGTCCTGTCGAAAGCTACTATTTTAGCTAGAACCATCTCCCCTATGTCCAGGTATGATTTTAGATCATGGTAGAGCGGGTTGAAATTTTCGATCGCATCGCTCGCATTCAGGTACGCCTTGTATGGGCTTCTAATATTAACCTCCCAAGATGTTACGCCGATGCCCTCGATTATCCCTATTACAACATCCTCCTTCCTAGGGTAGTATACGCTGTTGAACGGTATAACGGATATATCGTTCTCAGAGACCGATGCCACGCCGAAGACATCCGAGTATATATTGTTGTCCACCAGGTATATGTGCTTCTCAGGTATCCTCTTGAACCCCTGGTTCCCATCCTCTTCGATCACCGCCAGCGTGTCGCCCGGCCTCACGATCTGCCTGTCTGCCACGTAGAGTTTGAGCTTCATATTCTATCCCACGCTTATTATTTTTATCTGGGCAGAGCCCTTTGTCAGCCCGTTTACCCTATCGAACAACTCCTGTTGCATCCCTGCTGGTATTTCAATCTCAATTAATAAACTACCATCATTCATCCAGGTCTGTTTCTTTACTTCACCCATCTGGGCGAGGGACTTGTAAACTCTACTAGCGTACTCCGAGGGTACTCTCACGCTAACGTATGCTTTGGCAATCTTTATTGGTATAATCCTAGATATCTTCGACACTATCTCCTCGAGCTGCGCTTCAGCGGGCTTAAATGGGTCTATTGAAACACGGGCCTGCTCGAGAGCGAGCTCGATCCTCTTCAGGGGTATGGGTAGCTTTGTCTTCGGGTCTATGGCGTTCCTAGCTATAAGATTGATTACCTGCTTCCTTTTCTCCTCGGCAAACCTCCTTCTCTGCTCGGCTGTTAACTGGATCTCACCGCGCTTCACGATCTCCAGTGTTATCTGCTTTATATCATCGGTTTTAAACACCTCTCTAAGGCTTTCAGGTGAGGCTTTCAACCCTTTTCTCGCATCCTTGTAGATGAAATCGCCGACAAGGAGGTCGTCTACGTTAACGCTCTTACCCTCCTTGACTTTCAACGCTAAATCCGGGTCTACAAGCACTTCAAACCTATGGCCCTTCTCCTCAAGCCTAGCTATAACATATTTATCTGTCAAAACGCATCACGCATCCTACTACGTTATGATTCTTAAGAAACAACCGGGTAAAATAAGTTCACCCCCACTCCCAGTGGGCCCGTGGGGAAAAGTGTGAGCTAGGGTAAAGCGCTACAG
>JAEMPJ010000056.1:0-4376 GCA_022759365.1 Thermogladius sp.
CCGTTCCATAGTGTTAGATGCGCCCAGCAACCCAGCCTGAGGAATCCGCATACATAGCATCATGTAACATCTCCTCGCAATAGCTTCGAGATCTCACATAATGCGGGATGCATGTATTCGAGGAAAACGTGCTTTGGATGTTCCCAGAGGGAAGGTTTAATTGGTGGTAAAGAGTTAATTTTTGGTGGTGGGTTTTTGCACCGTACAGCCTTGGCCGGGCTGGCTGTAGTGCTTGCTCTACTAGTCGCTTTCTCGGCTTACTACTATGTGTCGCTCAATAATCCCCGGGTTAAGACTACTACCACCACCTCGACTGCGGGAACATCCTCGCCCGCCAGTACAACTATCTCGGTAACGTCAACTACACTCCAATTCCCTACTACAACCCCTACGCCGACCACTACCACCATCCAGCTGGGGGAGGGCGGGTTTATATCTAGGGTTTGTCCAGTAGGGAATACCTCCGTGGAGATGAAGGTTAGCGCGGGTTTGATCACGGATGAGCAACTCCTCAACAACACTGTGTCGGCTCTGGAAAACTTGGTTAACCAGAGTGTTTGGCACCTAGGGGAGGACACCCTCAGACTAATCAACGTCCTCAAACACAGGGGCGGCGACGTGGCGCTCCTCAAAATCACTGTGGAGATAAGGAACAACGGTGATTCACCTATACCAGTCTACGGGGGAGCCTGCGAGGGCCCCTCTGTGCTAGACTCCGTGCTGGAGAGCTTGACTGGTAGAAGAGAGATGGGCTTCTCGAAGACGTGGCTCACGCCCATCAACGGCACCGTGTACACTGGGGATGGAATACTCTGTGACTTAGTTCTGTTAGAGCGGTACCTCTTACCAGGCCAGTCCATGGAGAACACACGCTATTTCGTGATTGAGAAGCCGTCTCCAGACGGCGTGTTCAAGGCTAGAGTAGACGTATTAGTCGACGGGCTCTCAGATAACCTCTGCCTACACCCTCAACCCCAGGAGCCCTGCAACTGTACCGCAACATTCTATGTAACATACTAATTTTTCCCCGCCCACACCTCTCGTCCATACAACCCTGTCATTCAACTCATCGCGCAAGTCTTCCTATACCCATTATCTTGGAAGCCGGCTCGGCTACTGGTGTGAATGTTCACGGGGGCCCAGGTCTAAGGTGGATACTCTCCCCTTGTATTCTTTCATAAACATAAAAATAGGGTAAGGATTGGCCCACTAGCGGATGAGACTGGGTGTCTGCGGGACATGTAGTTTTCTCCTTATCAGACAAGTATTATTTAGGGACACCGAGTAGGGTCGCTATGATTGAGGCTAATTGTATTTTCACGAGTTTATCGACGTCTACTACATAGTATTTCGAGTACTTCCCGAACCTCCCCGCCAGCTCTACGACCCTGTTTCGGGCTTTCTCTCTTATTGCAACGACCTCTGGGGGTAGGCTGGATCTCTGGTGCTCGTGGTCAATGGCCCGGTAGAGTAGTCCGTACCTTAGCATTCCCCCGTAGAAGATTGGGACTGTGTAAGCGTCGAAAGCCTGTGCAACTGTAGCGCTCTCCTCTAATGAGGGGTCGGTTTCAATCCACTTTTTCTCCGCCTCCAGCTCCCTGGCCCCTGTCTCCAGGAAATGGCTGAGGGACTCGAAGAACGGGTTGTCTTCACTCATGTAGGGCTTTACCCTCTCAACCTCCGCCTCCAGCTCTTTATTCAACTTCACCTTGCTCTCATAGCTCAGCCTAAGGATCTCCCTCCTAGGTATCCCGATAGGGGTGTCGTCGTCAAGCCTCTCGTCGTAGACGTAGGGAACCTCGCTGACCAGCTCGAATACATTCGGGTTCACCCTCCTCGCGTAGTCGTAGCTACTACCACCATGCCTGATCACGTCGACTGGGGGCCTCCCAAGGTATCTCTCGAGCCAGTCGTAGATCTCGGCGGTGCTGGGCATGAGGAACACCCCCTCATGGATTTTCTTCATGTATGGCGCCTCAGGCTCCCCCCTGTGGACTGGTACACCAAGCTCTCTCGGAACCCCGTACAATATTTCCAGCACGCCTCCACCTGGATCTCTGGTAACATAATAGTAGGTTCCCGAGAAACCCGCGTTGTGGAGGCTGTAAATGTAGTCCGGCCTCCACTCATCTATGAGCTTCATGAGGCAGGCTGTCTCGGGTGTAGGGTTGTTGAACTTGAGGGACTTGTACTCGAAGGGGAAGCTCCACTCAACCTGCTTGTAACCCGGCGGGCGGTAGTAGTTGAGGGCGTACTTGACGAGGTCGAAGCCCCCTTTAAACCATCCCTCGTTGAGCCTCGCACCGTAGACGTCGGCTGCTTTAACTATAACCCACGTGGCACCTGTCTCCTTCAACAGCTCTCTATCAGCCTCGAAGATACGCGTGAGAACCTCTAGGGTCATGGACCCCACAGGCTCGTTTGGGTGGGGGAATCCGAAGGCTAACACTACTTTCTCACCACCTCCGTGGACTACTAGTGCTTCAACAGGCTCCCCACTCCTCGACGATCCGACCTCAAGGAGCTCCGATATATCTGGGTTCCTCTCAGCGAAACCCCTACTGCTCTCCCTCAGCTCGGAGACTGTCATAAAATCCCTTAGAGAGGGCACTCTCTGAAGATATTTCGCCACACGCCTCCCGAGGTCTCCTTTCTCAACCATACATAACGCCCTCTTCATATACGATGACAAATAGTTAAATATATAAGCCTATCCCTCTTTAGGGATATGGTAATAAAAGCTGGGTGTAGAGAATTGAGGTCTCAAAGTATAGTTGGATATATACCTACTATACTGATACTTGCGTCAACCCTCCTGGGAGGCCTATTGGCCTCCAATACACCTGTAGTGGCCGGCGTCAACCCTATTCTACATCAAAACCCAAGCCAAGGTAGTATCACGTGCCCTGCTAGAGGTGGAACCCTAACGATTATACATTGGGGTGATATCAAGAGCTGGAACCCCGACAGCCAGGTTGACGATGCTTTGAATGGGATAGCACCTAATCTCTATAGCAGGCTGGTCGCGCTGGACTACAATTACAATGTGATCCCAGACCTAGCATACAACTGGACTGTCAACTCCAACGCCACAGAGTTCACCTTCTACCTCAGGGAAAACGTGACATGGCATGATGGCTACCCCTTCACCTGCAGGGATGTTAAGTGGACCTTCGAGGCTATCAAGAAGTACCATGGTATAGCCTACAGTAATCTGAAGATGGATAACCTTGTAGACGTGGTGTGCCTCGACGACTATACTGTGAAGTTCGTGTATAACGTGTCTTTCCCAGCCTTCCTAGGCTTCGTGGCTTGGTACGGTACATGGATACTCCCGGAGCACATCTTCAACAACACCCAGTACAAGGACTGGATGGATCCAAGCATCCCGGCGCTACAACACCCCATTGGTACAGGGCCCTTCCAGTTCTCTCAGTATGTGAAGGGTAGCTACGTGGTTTTGACAGCCTACGATAACTACTTCCATGGGAGGCCTTGCATCGATAAAGTAGTATACCAGATTATCCCTGATGCTACTAGCGCGGAGCAAACATTCCTATCGGGCACAGGAGATGTCTTGGGTAACGCCCCACCGCCCTCGGATATCCCGCAGTTGAATAGCACCCCTGGGATAATCGTTAAAACAACGCCGACTTTGAGCAGGTACTACATAGGTTTCAACATGCTGGAACCAATCTTCCAGAACAGGGACTTCCGCCTGGCGATCGCGATGAGTATTAACAGGACTGAGATCAACCTGAAGGCATACAACGGCTACGCTTTCCCAGCCACAACGGCTTGGTTGCCGGGCATGTCGTTCTGGTGGGATCCGAACGCGACGTTCCCACCCTACGACCCGGACAAGGCGAGGCAACTCCTTGACCAGCTCGGATACAAGGTGGGGCCGGATGGATTCAGGACATTCCCCAACGGGACTACAATTAACTTAAGGCTACTCATATTCCAGGGCGCCACTTCAGAAGGCATAGCAACGGTTCTCAAAGACGAGTTGGGTAAAGTGGGGTTGAAGGTCACGATTGAGGAATACGAGATAGCTACGTGGCAGACTAAGCTGATGAATCAGCATGACTTCGACATAGCGTTGAGCGATGGCTTCCACGGCCCCGACCCCCACAACATGTACCTGAGGTACTCGAGCTACGGCTCCATAAACTTCGCTAACTACAGCAACCCAGAGTTCGACAGCCTAGTAGCCAAGGCGGCTACAGTCGCAGACCCCAATGAGAGGAGGCAACTCTACTTCCAGGCCGAGGAGATATTTGCAAGAGACCTCGTGTACATCCCGCTCTTAGACCTGCCAGCCTTCTTCATCTACAGGGCCGGCTGGCATAACATGCCGTGGGATCTAATAGGGA
>JAEMPJ010000056.1:4476-11457 GCA_022759365.1 Thermogladius sp.
CGTCAACTACTACAACCACTACTTCTACTCAGACTACCAGTACTCCACCTCAGCCAGGAGGCCAAATACTGCTCGTCGCCGGGGTTGTCGCGGTAGTAGCTGTTGTAGCTGTTGGATTCTACCTGGCTAGAAGGGGTAGGAAATGAGGAAGTATGTTACAGACCGGGTTCTAAGCTCTTTTTTTGTCCTAATCTCCGTCCTCGTCATAAACTTTATAATCATTAACCTCGCCCCGGGCAATCCCGCCACTATAATGGGGTCGGAGACAGGCCTCATCAGCCAGGACTACATCCAGTACCTAACCCAGAAGTGGGGGCTCGATAGACCTGTCTACGAGAGGCTGGCTGTATACCTGTGGAACGTCTTCCACGGGGATCTAGGCATCTCGTACAGGTATGTTGAGCCTGTGTCCCAGCTCATACTAGAGAGGATCCCGCTGACACTGGCCATCACGGTTCCAAGCATAGTGCTGGGCTTCCTCGTAGGCACCCTGCTAGCTACACTCGCATGCCGCAAGCCTGGTGGAGGACTAGACGTGGGGTTGACCACGTTGGCCATGGGCTCATACTCAGCCCCAATCTTCTGGGTTGCTATACTGTTGATCAACGTGTTCAGCGTCCGCCTCAAGCTCCTCCCGCCTACAGGGATTGTCAGCCCACAGCTCATAGGGTCGAACGGGTTCGACTACTACTTGGATATGGCTAAGCACGCTATCCTACCTATTGTAACGCTGACGCTCGGCACATTCCCCCCGTACTACCGTTTAACTAAGAGCGTGATATTAGAGCAGTTGTCTGAGGACTACGTCGTTACGCTCAAAGCCATAGGCCTCCCCGGGTTCAGAGTGCTCTACAAGCATGTTCTGAGGAACGCGTTGCTACCAGGCATAACTCTCTTCGGAATACAAATGGGGTTCGCCTTCGCGGGTGCGGCTCTCGTGGAGAATGTTTTCGCGTGGCCGGGGATAGGAAGATTAATGCTGGACGCGATCATGGCTAGAGACTACAACCTGCTGATGGGGATCTTCCTGTTCGTCACAGTTGCCGTAGTAGTGGCGAACATAGTGGTCGATTTAGTTTACGGCTACCTCGACCCCAGGATCAGGAGGGGGTGACCTCCTTGGGGTTTAGTAGGGGTTCTATAAGGGCTTTCGCCACAGGTAGCTTCACAACTCTCTCTCGATCACTTGACGGGTTCGTGGACTTAGTGAGATTCATGGGGAAGAGCGACTTGGCAGGGTTGATAGGGCTTGTAATAGTGATCGCCATGGGCTTAATCGCGGCTACCATAAGCCTCTGGCCCCTCCCAAACCCCAACTCCATGGACTACCCGATGAACCAGCCTCCAAGCCTCGACCACTTATTTGGCACAGATAGATATGGGAGGGACGTGTTGAGCAGGGCGCTTTGGGGTGCTAGAGTGAGTTTGAGTGTGGGAGTGGCCGCCGCATTCTCCGCGGCGTTGCTAGGGACTATTCTAGGGGTTGTAGCCGGGGTTTACGGTGGGAGGGTTGACGCCGCGTTAAGCAGGGTTATCGAGGTTTTCCTCATGATGCCCACATTCTTCCTAGCACTCCTGATAGCCGCGGTCACGAGGCCCAGCATCTACAACCTTATACTCGTGGTGGCTGTAACCAGCTGGCCGACCGTCGCCAGGGTTGTGAGAGGGCAGGTGCTCTCATTGAAGGAGAGGCAGTACGTTGAGGCATCGAGAGCCCTTGGCGCGAGCGACAGGTTTATAATGGTCAAGCACATACTGCCGCAAGTAGTCCCCCTCACACTCTCGTACACAGTCCTCCTCGTCAGCAACGCAATGCTACTTGAAGCCGGTTTAAGCTACCTGGGTCTAGGAGACCCCAACTACCCTAGCTGGGGTAGGATGATATACGAGGGGCAACAGCTGATATTCACCGCGTGGTGGGTGAGCGTCTTCCCAGGCGCCTTCCTAACGCTGACAGTCCTCGGCTGGAACCTCCTAGGCGACTCCCTGTCAAGGTATCTAAACCCTAGAAGAAGGACTCTATAAACCCCTAAAGTTTTCACGGGTTTACACGCCTTCTATAACCCTGCAACCCAGGTTTCTATTCAACAGGCTCCTCAGACCGAGAACCCACAGCTGGTAAGGCTTCCTGAGATCACCTCTTATTCTCGCCGATGGACACTTGTCTTCAAGGCTTCGCGACCAACCACGGTCTCGTCCTGAGATGCTTATAACCCATCTTCCAGTAGATTCAAACAGCATCATCGTCGCCTTCCTTAAAGCAGGAGGATGCGAGCCCACCGAGAATACTATCCTCCTAATCGCGGCCGAGCTCACAGCTGTAATCCGTGTCCTCAGCGTTTTCAATAAAACACATGCACTGTTAGGATTATGAGTCCAAGCAGTATGAAGAATGCCAGCTCTCCTCTACTCAAGCCGTCTCCCCATTCATGTTTTCTCCAGCTATTTTTCTCCAAACCTCCAGCGCGTAGCCTGGCTGTATAGACCCTTTAACCAGCTTGTAAGTTCTCGTGCCATCGCTCAACCTCTCCGGGACAAGTAGCACGGCTTTCCCGCTGTACTTGGGTATAAACCTATGGAGGAAGTCCTGTAGGAACGTTATGTAGATCACGTTGACCCCGGAGTCCAGGAGCGCTGAGACAACGTTTTCAGCCACTACAGAGGCTTCAACGTGGTTCGTTGAGACAAAGCTCTCATCCATCAACACGTAGTCCCCTCTCTTAATGGCCTCCACCATTGTTCTAAATCTCTTCACCTCCTCCTCAAACTTACCGTAGGAGAAAGTTCTCTCCTCCTCTCTCAGGAAATGTGTGTACACGGCGCCAGTCGAGGGAATCACAAACCTCTCCGCCGGGACGAACAAGCCTGCTCTAGCGAGTAGCAGGGCCTGCCCGAGGCTCTTAAGGAAGGTTGTCTTCCCACCCTTGTTAACGCCGGTCACTATAACCGCGAAAGAGCCGTCGACGTCCAGGTCAAGGGAGTTCGGCACAGGCTTCCTCCCCGAGGATATTGCTAGGGAGAGCGGGTAAAGGTTCTCGAAGTAGAGTTTCCTCGGGTTTATCTCAGGATAGGTCTTCGGGATCCCCGCCTTTTCCAGGAAGTCGCTGAGGTTTATAGCGCCAACGTAGAACGACAGCTGTCTCGCCAGTTCTCTGAAGAATCCTAGTAGCTTGTCGAAAGCGTTTAAAACAGTTGTCGCTACCCCGGCGAGAACCCAGTTCCTTAAATCTTCTAGAATCCTAGCCCCCGCTTCATCCCTTGGATCAAGCCTATAAGTATATTTCTTCTCCCCGGACAACAGCCTGCTTACAATGGAACCCTCATTCCTGGGCAACAGGAGAACCGGGTTAACCAGGCTGTTCAAAACACCTATCTCGACAGAGAAATCTACACTACTCCCAAATCCAAGTATGCTGTTTATCTCCCTAGCCTTATCTATGAAATTCTTGTCAACGTTCGAGATAAGGGAGTCTGCTAAGCTCCTGAAGGCTATTGAAGTAAAACTTGTGTTGGACACAACTTCCAGTAGTTTCTCCAAATAGTCAACCAGGATGCTTACACCACTGGAAGCCTCATTCACCACGAATTTAGGGTCGTCAAGCCTGTAGAGAAATACCTCCCTGTACGCTTTCTCATAGCCCTCCCTAGCTATTTGATACATTCTCAGCACGCTACCTCTGTTCTTAAGGGCATCTCTAACAGCCTCCTGCCTGTACTCGGTGACATCCTTCGGGCACTCCTTTGAGAGGAGTACTTCCAGCCATGTCTCGGCGATGAGCTTATCATTACTGGCGGCGACACCGATTATTTTATCCAGTTCTAGGTCTAACCTGACATCCTCCGCGGTAGCGATTTTTTCTCTAGGTTCAAGTTTCAGGAGGTCGAACTCTATCATTTCACCATCGCCTTCAACTCCTTGTATGAAAGCCCGTACTTGGATGCTATCCTAACAGCCATGTATTCCGAGGGCGGTGGGCCTGGGAGTATCTTGTAAGAGGGTTTCGTAGGGTCTTCCCGAGACGGTTGTGCAACCATGCTTATCACGAAGCCAAGCGATGCCACCTGGGGAATGAATGTAACGAATACGCAATAGCTCCCCCTCTTCCTAACCTCCTCAAGGAAGATCTTAGACAAGACGTAGCCTTCGTCGGATGTAGTTGTGGAGAAAAGCTCGTTCGCTATAATGAGCGTTGAGCCATCGGCTCTGCGCAAAATATCTACAGCTCTTACAATATCTTGCTCAAGCCTGCTCAAGCTCTCCCTGGGATCCTCTCTCGCCGGGTACGCTGTTGCGATAGTTGAGAAAAACGGTATCTCGGCCCTCTCAGCGGGGACAGGTAAGCCGAGTTTCGCTAGATATACTACCTGGCCGAACGAGGTCGCGAAGGTCGTCTTCCCGCCACTATTCATCCCCGTTACCACGAAAATCCTCTTGGACCCATCGGTGGATATATCGTTTGGTATCGCCACACCCTTCTCGGCTAGGAGGATATTGTAGAAGCCCCTTACATCTATCCTCCCGTCAAGCGTGAATCTCGGTATAGTGAAGGCGTATCCTCGTTTCATCAAACTCTTCATAAACTTCAAGTATAGGAGGTAAAACCTTACCTCCCTCGCGAACGCCACTACCCCCTCGTCCAATATCTTCGGGAACTCTTCGCGAAACCTCTTCAGGGTTTCATACTCGTCTCTGAAGAGTTTGAAAGCCCCTTCGAGGATTGCCGCGTGGATGTGGCTGAAACCGCTGGTAGTTGGGATATACCTAACCTTCTTGACCTCGCCCTCCCTGAATCTGGCGAAGAGCTTTTCAATAATCTTCCCCAAGTCCTCGCCTCCATCGAACCTCCAGACATGTACTTTATCGCCCACTATCCTGACTCTAATCCTTATTTTATCCCGGGCGTTCTTAGCCTCCAAAGCCCTCTCCTTCATGGCTTTAAAGCGGGTGCCGCGGATTATTTCTCCGATATACCCCATGAAGCCCCTGAGACCCTGAGACCTCACCTCAAGCGACGTCATCTCATCATAGAATTTTTCCAAGGCCTCTATATAGGTTAAGGCTGCATCGAGGTGGAGGCCCAGCTTGTGTGGTTCGAAAGCGTCTTTCTCCATCTCTAAATAATCGAGAGCCAACCTGACTTTCTCGACAAACCTCTCGACAGCTGTGTAGACACTTTCATTCATCAAATCCCTGAACACGTCGAGCCTGTAAACCGCTGCGTCAACGCTGTCAAGTGGCTCTTGAAACAAGTTCCATAAGAGCTCATCCCTCTCCCTACCTAGTATCTCGCTTGCAAGCTCTCTAATCCTCAAATCATATAAAACCTGGTCTTCCCCAACCCTTCTCCCCCTTGACCCGAGAATACTCCTATAACTCAAAGATCCCACCCTCTAAGCTGGCGTCAACGTTACGTCATTAACCCTTGGGTATAGGGGTTACCCTCGTTTAACCTTTAAATCAGATCGAGTGGAAACAGGGGATGAGGAAACCCGGGTCTTAGTCCTACATCGTATTGCGAATCAATCAGCTAGGCTGTTACAGAATTGATGATAACCTGTAAATACTTGCCGATGGAGAGCGATTTTTAAAAAATTCTAAACCCGCTACACAATTCTAGATGACCCGCACCGCGGTGAAGTATCTGAACTCAGATGGGAGCCCCGTGGCGTTGAGCTCGACGGGGATCCATGAGGTGTGGATGAAGCCAGTGATTCCACACCAAGGCCTAACCCCGCTAACGATACTTGATGGTATTTGTGTATAATTGTAGTTCCGTTAGCGGGGAAACGCATACGTCATGCGGGCGGGGAGGCTTGTTACAACATATCCGCTGGGGGAATCTCTCGATGAGTAGAGGAAAAGCACGCAGTATGATTCTTGAACGATGATTACGAAAATAGGGCTCCACGCGGTCGGAATCCGTGTTAAGATTCCTTGATAACAGTGCTGACGCACGCTCGCTAGGTGGTCTTGGCGGCTGTTCTAACAGCCTTCTTGGGTCTCAGCGTCCCGACAGAGTGGCATCTCCTACACTTGGTTGCCCCAGGCGGGTTTAAGGCACCGCACTTCCTACAGACAGTCTTATTCAACGCTCTTTCAAAGACGATTTTCATTTTAACCGGGTCGTTGATCGGCATAAACACCACCTCAAGGGTTTAATGGGTTTATAGGTTTAAAACTTCAACCCCGCACTCCTCAACCTCTCAGCTATATCCTCGGATTCATCGCTGAAGTAGCTGAGGGTGCTCTCAATCATATTAGTGTTCAACCTGCCGAGTTGCCTGTAGTAGTATTTTACTTTCTCCAAGTCTACCCCCTGCCTCGCCTTCAATACAAAATACTGCTCGGGGTGTATTACCCTCACTTTAACGCTGTTCAAGGAGACCTGCTTGGTGTTCGAGATCACCTCCTCGGGTATGTTGAAGTCCATTAAGTTCTCGTATAACTCCACTTCAACAGCCTCGCCTTCAACACTCGCTACAAACTTGATCGTGCCCAGCTCGGTGAAGCCGACCTCCCAGCCCTCCTCGGCTGCTATACCCCTATAGAAGTCCTCGTTTGCTACAGGGCTAGGCTCGATGACGAATAAGTCTAAGTCGCCCTCGAAGACGTCTCTCCCCAGGGCGATTTCAACGGCAGTACTCCCTATGATAACGAACTCCACACCCCTCCTACTAAGCTTCTCGGCCACCCTCGCTAAAGCCCTTTTACTGAAAGACAACTCTAGCCACCCTTCAACTGACCCTTATAGCACACTATAACAACACTACATCTTTTAAACAAACTAGTTTTAAAACAGGCAAACAAACCTCGCGTCAGGCAGGTTTTAAACCTTGAAAACAATAGTCTCTTAGAGGGCCGCGGTAGCTCAGCCTGGTGGAGCGCTGCCCTGGTAAGGCAGAGGTCCCGGGTTCGAATCCCGGCCGCGGCTTGCTGGCAATCCAGGTCGCCTTGAACAAACCTCTATTCATCTAGTTGGG
>JAEMPJ010000052.1 GCA_022759365.1 Thermogladius sp.
AGATGACGTTCGGCTTACTGCTACAAGTCTTCTCCAGCACGGTAGGGTTGAGGTCTAGGGGGACAAGCCTCGATCCAGCGGGGATGTTGGAGGAGAGCAATCTCCCCAGTGTAACCTGAACCCACATCTAGTACCACTCCCCTTAAATCCGGGAGGGGTATGCCTCTCCAATTAAACCTGTAGACTCTCCTCGAGAAGTAGCCGACTGTTTCATCTATAATACTGCTGTACTCGCCCTGGCACTTCTCGTAGATGCTCCTCTCGTCTTCAGCCGAGTAACTCCTCATCAATCCTCAGCTGAAACCAGGGGTCATCACTAAACTATAAAGAATACGGGAGAGGTCTTTAACTTTCAGTGGGTCTCCTTGGCTGTTGGGGTCTACGTCCTCATCGTGGAATTGCTGGGAGATGCTGTCTTGAAGACGCGGGGAGGCAGGGTCTTCGAGCTACAGCCAGGCATCTACTTCTACGTCGGCTCAGCGATGGGCCCCGGGGGTGTTGAGGCCAGGGTTAAGAGGCATTTATCCAGGAAAAACAAGTTGTTCTGGCATATAGACTACTTGACCTCGCATCCAGCGGCTAGGGTAGTCGGCTACTACGTGGTAGAGACAGAGGAGCGTTTGGAGAGCGCTGTAGCAAGCCTGCTCAGCAAGCTCTTCAACCCTGTTCCCGGCTTCGGGGCGAGCGACGACCCCTCGAATAAAACCCACCTGTTTAAGTGCGAGGAGGGTGTGGAAGCATGTTTAAGCAGACTACGTAATGCACTCGGAGACCTAGGCTGTAAAGTTAAGTTTAAAAGGATAGTCAAGCTTAGGGTTTGACAACGTATCGGAGTCGAAATCGTAATGGAAGGCGAACCGGAAGGGAAGACGGGGGACAACCCCGTTAATATAATAGATCTCAAACCCGGGATGGAACATATAAAGGTAAAAGGCAGGGTTCTAGAAGCATCCCCTCCTAAAGTGATACAGACAAAGAAAGGGCCGAGGACGATAAGCAACGCTGTTATAGGCGACTCGACAGGGCGTGTTGAAACAACCCTCTGGGGGGAGAAGGCAGGAACCCTCAAGGAAGGACAGGCTGTTGAAATCACTGAAGCCTGGACCACCA
Source organism: Thermogladius sp. (assembly GCA_022759365.1). Taxonomy (GTDB): domain Archaea; phylum Thermoproteota; class Thermoprotei_A; order Sulfolobales; family Desulfurococcaceae; genus Thermogladius. The sequence goes on from JAEMPJ010000052.1 coordinate 1,111, forward strand.
GCTTCAAGGGGAAGGTACAGCTCAACGTAGGAAAGTCGAGCGAGATAAAAGAAGTACCTGACAATGAGGTGCCCCAGGCAAGCGATGTCCCAAGCGAGTCGCCTACTGCCCCCGAGGAGCCCGGTAGACAAAGCTTCCAGGGCAGGAGGAGAGGAGGGTTCAGGCCGAGGAGAGGCTAATGGAGGAAGGACAGGGGCAGGCGGAAAGGGACTTCAAGGCGAAGTACGAGGAGATGAAGAACCTTAAGCCGGTTAGGCAGGGGACTTTCGTCGGAGAGGAGGGAGAAAAGTTCTACGTTGCTAAGAGCGAGGAAGAAGTCTACGAGCTCTCACCCCTAGCATACTACATATGGCTGTTATGCGATGGAGAGCACACTGTGGAGGAAGTAGCCCATACCCTGAGCAGGGATGTTGACGTGGAGTTAGAGGATGTCATAGAACCCCTCATAGCCGTGCTTGAAAGCCTTCATAACGTCCAGCTAGTCGGGTACTAGCCCCGGGTACGTCTGGTTTAAAAGTCTATTTTTTTATGAAAACAACCTCGGTTATCATGGTTAGACCCCTCGCAGTAGCCTTTGTACTGGTCGCGCTGACACTTGCCCTGGGTGTATGCGTCGTCGAGGCTCAAGTACCTTCTCCCAGGGAGATCGTATACGTCAAGATCTACAATGAAGTAGTTAACAACGGGACTACTGGGATCCCATTAGCGGACACTGGTATACTCGACTTCAATTATCCTGTGGAGGATGAGACCCAGAGGATAGTCAACGCTAGCGCATGGCTTAACGGGCTCCCCATGAATTTCACGGTGACTTCGGGGGAGGAACCGTCCCTGCGGATCATTACACAGGCTTCAACCCTTAACTTAACGCCGGGGGCAAAGGCTAGTGCATGGGTCGAGTACGCCGTGGAGGTGGATGCTATGAGGAGAAGCCAGAGTATACAGGCTTTCACAGACGCCTATATCACCGGCAATGCAAGCTCCCTGGAGTCCGAGGCCCAGAGAATCTACCTCAACACCTCTCTTCGAAAATACATTGAAGAAACACCTGGTTGGAATTACACGAATCCGTTGACGAGGCTTCTCCTAACCTACATCTCATCGCAGGCCAATGTCTCCAACCCGGTAGACGTTGTTAAAGCTGTAGTAGGCTACGTCGACTCAAACATAGTCTACTCTATGAGAATGCCCCCTAGAGAGCCCTGGGAGACTCTTCTCTACATGGAGGGTGATTGCGACGACCAGTCGAACCTAGTGGTGACACTCCTAAGGGGGTTGGGGATACCCTCTTACCAGGAGTACGGTATGGTTTTTGTATCGAAAGATTTCCGCCTCGAGGAAGTATCCGACAACGGCTTCCTGAACACGACGATGGTGGGTGGGGGAGGGCACGCGTGGGCTGTCGCATATATCCCGCCGTGGGGTTGGATCAGGATAGACACCGTCTTCGGGGTGCCTGGGGACTGGCTGTCCCACATAGTCTCGATCCCATACTACACTTACCCCACCGTCGTGATGGGGGCTAACACGGGTGAGGCAACCCAGGTGGCGTGGCTGGGTTTTGAGAACGAGATATCTAATGCGAGGCTGAAGTATCAAATAGTATACGAGGTCTCTCTCGGCGAGCAAGTTTAAAGGCGCGGCTTGAGGATAGACATCCAGGATGGCCGGAGACTTCAATACTGAGCTGTGACGAGACTCCACCCCTAGGGACTCCTATGCCGGCGGCTTAATGAAAGGGTCGACGGGGTGGTAGCTGAAGGACTTGGCTGGCAGGCCAAACCTCTCCAAGGGCTTCATCAAATGCTTGAAGGCGTGCTTAGGCGGCTGGTAGAACCCTGGCTTAATCGCCCTCTCAACCCTTACCTTAATCTTCGTCAAATCCCTGGTCTTGTACCCGCATTTAGGGCACTTAAACCCTTTGCCCTTACCCGCGCTCGTCATTCTGCTACCACACCTGGGGCAGATAGGGTTCTCGAACTTGTAGACCTCGGTCAGCCGGATCACCCTTATCTTCTCTAGATTCAGGGTGGGCGGGTGCGACGGGCTCCCCGGCCTCACACACCCCATTACCTCGACTTCGTCGCCTACTGTCAGCCCGGAGACTATATCCCTGAAGCCCTTGGTGGGCTCGTAAGCCGCGACGTCGATAGAGCACTCGCCGTCGGAGACCCCGAATATGACGTGGCCTCCCGGTATTCTAACAGGTTCTTTTGACACGAGGCCTCTAACCCTCACGCACCTATAGGGGTGTGCTTGGCAGAGACTTTGTATCTCCTGTAGATGCTGGTCTGTGTGCTGGTTTGTCCTGAACAACACGACGGCTTCAACGGGCTCTTCAACCCGGATCGTTTTCACGGCCTCTAGAATGACAGTAGGGTTCTCACCTCTAATACCCATTAGAATAGGATCTGGGCCATGTGGTGTTGCCAGGAGCCTCCCAGTGTCGAAGTCGTAGTTCAAGAAGAGGCCTCCTCCAGACCTGGCCTCGGCTTCAGCCACCGAGGATGCGTCGACCATTCTAGGCTTACCTATGTAATCCCTCGTCCTGTAAAATATGGCCTCATACGTGAAATCGCCTTCGAGGTTTTGAACACCGATAGCTGCTACAGCGCCTACAAGCCCCCTCTTCCCCTTTAAAATCCTCGTCTCCAACCTGTCTCTTCCAAGCTTCTCCAGCACCCTCTCAAGAGTCTCCACTGGTATAAAGTCGCCGACAGCCTTGTAAGCGATTTTAGTTAGAACCTCGGGGACGTCCCCCTCTAATACCGCGATGGCCGGCTGGTGCTTCGGGTTATCGTACTCGGCCGCGTACTCCTCCGCAATACCCTCAACAATGCCTAGGATCTCCCTCCCGCTGATCTCTGACTCAAGCCTCAGAGCTACCGCGCCATTACCCCTCGTCTTCCAGGGGACGGAGGGGTTTAGGCGGATGAGGTTAGGGTAGTCTACTAGCTTCAACCCCCTTCTCATCAGCTCCCAGGCTATTCTGGCAGCTAAGTGGGTTGTGCACCCCCCGCTCGGCGAGTCGAAGTCGTCTATCCCTACGTGGATGAGCAAATCAGCCACTCTTCAGGTAGCAGTATGCCCCGGCGACAACAAGTGGTAATATAACCGTGGCATCCCCGTAGACGACTACGCTTCTAGCACTCGGCTTCACTTTACCCCAGGTTATAGCCTCTCTTAGATGCGCACCGCTTAAACTCCCGTCATACTCCTGGGCAGTGGTTATGTAGACACTGTAATCCATCCCCTCCCTAAACTGGGACCACCACAGGGCGTGGTGCTTGGATATCCCGCCCCCGATTATGAGGCCGCCAACCTTCCTAGCCGAGAACACTAGGTTCGACAACTCCTTCTCATCCGCCAGCAAGTCTAATTTAAATCCGCTCAGCGTGCTGTGGAACACGATGTTTGTCCCGAAAGCCCCGTCAAGCAGGCCCGGCACTATCACCGGGATCTTCTTCTCGTACGCCGCTCTTAGAATACTGTGTTCATCCTTAATCCTCTTCCCGGCCTCCCAAAGTAGCTCGAAGCCGCTCCACTCTTTTCTCTCTTTAACCAGCTCGTCGAGCAGGCTTCTAGTGAACCTCTCTATCGCTAAGCCGTAGTTCTCCCAGGGTATAAGGATGTTCCCCAGCCTGTGGACTTCAATACTCCTCAGAAACGCGTCGTCGTAGAGCCAGTCCCCCTTAAAATACTTCGACCCAACCGACCTAGCAATATCGTGGTCAACAGCCCCGCAGGTCGTTATTACAACGTCCGCGAACCCGTCTCTGACCAGCTGTGTTAAAACCCCGCGTAGCCCCGTCGCAACAAGGTTCCCCGTGAAAGACAGTATCTTCAAGACTTCCCCGTCTCTCCTCATGTCCGCCAAGATCTTCGATGCCTTAGAGACGTGTGAAGCCATGAAGCCGTGGGACTTACTGAAGTTTTCGATCAGCCCGCATATATTCATATCTGCTGAAACAGTGTAGTCTGAGATCGCCTCGGTCAGAATACTTTTCCTAGAGTCCTCGACGAAATCATCCGACATGGAAACCACCCAGCCTAGCATACTAACCGGGTTTCCAGCTTTTTAAATTCCCCGGGCGGGGCTGTAGAGTAATAAACTGGAGCACGTGTTAGATCACAAATGGTTTGGACGTGTCGGATAATGCTGGTAAACCCCCTTGAGCTCCTCTTGAAGTACCGTGTGTTAACTTTCGAGGAGTTGTCGAGGCTGACAGGCCGTACACGCGGTGTTATAGAGGAGATGGTGAACGAGTTACGCGGAGACCTCATTGTGGAAGGCGACCTGGTAAAGGTCAGGAACCCCGTGAACCTGGCGTTAAGGCTGGTTGAGAGCGGTGTCAGCCCTACTAGGGTGAGCGACCTCATCTCGTGGAGGGACTTCGAAGAGCTAGCTTGCGAGGTGATGTCGAGGTACTCCTATGAGGTAGTCGGCAACATGCTTGTGACGAAACCCGTTAGGTTCCAGATAGATGTATTCGGCGTAGACGGGGCCTCGGGCAGGGCCCTGGCAGTCGACTGCAAGCACTGGAGTAAGACAACGAGGGTCGGGTTAGAGGACGCGGGGCGCAAACACTTAGAGAGGATTGGGAAGCTTAGGAAGTATAAGAGTACTGTGGCCGCGAAGTACCCGATTGTCAGGAAGGCCAGGGAGGTTGTAGGCGTGATCCTAACCCTGACGAAGCCACCGTTGAGGACAGCGTCCAGCAGCATTGTCTTCGTGTCGATAAGCGAGTTCAACCTTTTCCTACGCGAGATAGAGGTAGTCCTAGAAGAGCTCGGTGTTAAACCCGTAAACCTTCAGTGAATAAACTCGATCTCCATGCCCTTGCTTGAGAGATATTCAAGGAGCCTCCGTGCTACCTCCAGCTTCAGCTTCTTAACCCAAGGCTTCTTCACTAAGTCTGTTTCACAAGCTGAGGGGTTCTCGAAGTCGAAGCCAGCGAGGATCACCCTTCCCGAGCCGAGGGCCCGTGCTATGAAAACGGCTCTATCCCCGTCTGTGAAACCCCCGAAGTTGTAGACGTAAGGCCTCGGCTCAACCTGTGTAGAGCCAAGTAGCCTGCCTTGGATGGACTCCACAAGCCCCCGCACCCTGTCGATGTTGTCCCCGTGGGCGTGGACGATGATGAGGGATCCCTCTCTAGCCGCCTTTTGTATAGACCTTGGGTCTCCGTCTAGGTCTGTTACCACGATGAGCGGCAGTATACCGTGGTCGAGTAGTTCTTTAACCGAACCGTCCGCGGCGATCGCCGGGTAGTCGGTGTATCGGTCTAAGTATACCCTTATATCGTCGGCAAGGTTCCTCCCACACCCGAATATTACGACAGGCCTCCCAATGCTGGGAACCTCCTCTAGCCTCACCCTGCCCGGGTGCCGCTGGAGCAGGGTGCTCAGTATGTCTGTAGCATACTGATCTTTATCGAATGATAATGGAAGCGCAGACTTAATCTCCTCGTATAGTTTAAGCCACTCACCCTTATCTATCACCCAAGCCATTTGGAAGCCCTCTCATAGGTTGATCTTCAGCATTGCCTCAGCATTGTACTCGTGTATCGACTCCAACGAGACAGCTTTCACCACACCAACCCCGCCAAGACCTGAAAGCCTTGACTTAAGCCAGTTTCCAACCTCTCTAACTATGTCCTCGACGAACATGGGTTTCTCGACGAGCCTTCTTATAAACTCTACTTCGTTAGGCCTGTTTAGAAAACCCTTTAAGCTGGGTTGCACAACCCCGGAGAGCTCGGCTATGAACTCCTCTTCCTCGACAGGCAACCTCCCCCTGCTCTTGATGTAGACTTCAACAAGCACTCTCTGGATGTGGGTCAACGGTTTCCCTAATAATTGTAGAGATGTGTCGAGGGCGCATGGGCATGCGTTTGAAGTAGTGAACCCGTATCCTACAACTCTCCTCAAGGCCCCTGAACCCCTCTCGTACACAACCTTCTTGAAAGCCTTGAACCGCCTGTAGTCGTCTCCATCAACGAGCAGGCCCTTCGCCCTCAACACTACTACCGCCCTCCTAGAATAATCGTGTAGCTCGAGAAGCCTCTCGGCTAAAGACTCAGGCCTCTCGAAGACTTCTTCGCCCCTCATCGACCTTAAAGTCCTGTAACTCCGCGATAGGTGGGCTCCCCGTTTGTAGGAAGGCAGGTCTACGAGGACTTTCACCATAGGGTTTAAGATGATTTTCCCCTTAACTAAGGGTGGCAGGGGGATCCAGCCAATCCCTACGGCGTCAACTCTGATCTCGTGTTCCGGCTTGTCATCATGGATATCTCTTTTAAGCATGTTTCCACCACACCTTTAAAAGTGAACAATAGCGTATTAGCCTAAATAGAAGGAATGTTAGGTTATCCGAACAGGTGTCGCCGGTGCTTACCCTAGACTTAGCTAAGCCTGGTAGCAAAGTCAGGATTGTAAACATCGACGGGAAGGGCTGGGTTCAGCGTTTATACCAGATGGGCCTGCTCCCCGGTAGTATAGCCGAAGTGGTAGCGAACTACGGGGTAGGGCCTATTGTACTGCGCGTCATGGGATCGGAGGTCGCGTTGGGCAGGGGGATAGCACGCAGGATCGTTGTAGAGGAGGTTAAAGAGGGTTGAAGCAGATTACAGTGGCAATCGCGGGGCAACCTAACGTAGGTAAGTCCACTCTATTCAACCTGCTGACTGGGAGTAGGGTTCTCGTAGCGAACTGGCCGGGTGTAACCGTTGAAAAACACGAGGGCTTCACTGAGTATAAAGGCTACCGTATAAGGTTTGTCGACCTGCCCGGCGTCTACGGTCTCTCCGCTCTGACCCTCGAGGAGAGGATCTCTAGGAGCTACATTCTGAGCGGGGAGGCAGACGTTCTAGTAGCCTTAGTGGACTCAACGATACCCGAGAGAACACTATACCTGCCGGTTCAAATCCTCGAGATGTTCAAGAAAGTCGTAATAGTGTTCACTAAATACGACTTGGCACACAAGCTCGGCCTCCACGTAAACCTACAACACCTGGAGAAGAGGCTTGGGGTACCCGTTGTTGCTGTATCCGCTAGAAGTGGCTTAGGGGTCAGCTTTCTATTGGATAAGATAATTGAGGTTGCTGAGCACGGTGGCAGGGGAGATTACCTTAGAGTTGACTACGGCGAGTTGGAGCCGTTTATAAATAGCATTGAGTCAAAGCTCTCTGGTTGCGGGGCCCTCGCCGGTTACCCGTTGAGGTGGCTCTCGGTCAGGCTACTGGAAGGCGACGCCGAATTAGCCAGGGTGGTGTCGGAGAAGTGTGGTAGCAAGATCTACGAGGAGGTCGAGGAAATTAGAGGCGAGGCTAAGAGGGTTGTAGGCAGCGATTTAGCTGCTGTAGCATCATCCAAGAGGTTCGCCTTCATAACAAGCATCACAAGCGAGTCTATTGTGAGGCTGAGGCTACAGCAGCCGACGAGGAGCGGTAGCATATTTTATCACCCTCTGGTCGGGCCCGCTTTGAGCATTCTAATAGTCTTATCCATCTTCATCCTAGCCTTCATTATTAACACGGGCTTCCCGCTAAACGTCATCCTTTCAGCGTTGGGCTACCGGGAGCTAGCCGAGGAGGTTGAAGCACTGAGTTTATCCAATCTAATGAGCACCTCCCTGGGATGGTTGCAGGAGCTTGCTCGAAGCCATATAGCGAACCCTGTTTTAGCAAGCTTCATCTCCGACGGCGTAATTGGCGGTGTCGCCTCAATACTGATATTCCTCCCCCTCATATTCATGGTCATGCTCATCCTCTCCATAGTCGAGGACACCGGGTTGTTGCCCAGGATGGCGGTGGGGGTTTCAACACTCACGTCTAGGATAGGCCTCTCCGGCAACGCTTTATTCCCTATAACCATATCAATGGGCTGCAACGTCCCCGGCGTATTCGGGGCTAGGGCAAGCCTTTCAAGCGGGGAGAGGTTGAGGCAGATTCTAACACTACCACTGATACCCTGCCAGGCTAGGCTCATCGTGCTACTCGCGTTGGCTACAGCCCTCAAGACTCTGGGCGGCTGGCTCCTGGTGTTCCTCGGGTATCTAACCGCGTTTGCCTCCTTCGCAGTCTTGAACTACATCTTCTACAAGCTGAGCAGGGAGAAAGAGCCGGTTCCCGAGATGTTGCTCGAGATACCGGCCCTCCACAGGCCACTGGGCAGGGTCGTGTGGTGGATGACGTGGAATAACGTGAAGCACTTCATAGCTAAGGCTGGGACAATAATATTCGCGTCAAGCATCATCATATGGGCCCTAGTCTCGCTCACACCAGGCTTAACATACACCGAGGACGCCTCCGCGAGCATCGCGGCCTCCCTCTCTAGGTTCCTGGCGCCAGCGGTCTACCCGTTCCAGATAACGGGAGGGAAAGCGTGGATAATAGTCTTCGGGCTGTTAATGGGTTTGATCGCGAAGGAGGTCTTCATATCGAGCGTGATAACAGTATCGGGCTCCCCAAGCTTCACGGACGCTATTTCATCGATAGGCCTATCAGACCCCCAGATCGTCGCTGTAGGGGTTTTCATAACCCTCTACATGCCCTGCCTGGCTACAATATCCGCTATATACAGTGAGACGAGGAGCTTGAAGCTCACACTCCTAAGCATAGTACTATCGATCACCGTAGCCTACGCGGCTTCAACAGCCATCTACTACCTCATTCTAGTTTTATAACCCGGCTTCACCATGGGGTTAGCCCAGGGCTCCACCTTGGAAGAAACCTGCGGTAGGATTGTGGAGGAGCTCTCGAGGAGGTACGCGATCGACTCAAGGCGCTTCATAGGCCTACTGGCTAGAGGCAACTTATTCGAGCTGCTCGTAGCCGTTGTTCTAAGCCAGAATACAAGTGATAGGAACGCTATAAGGGCCTTCGAGAACTTGAAGGGGAAACTAGGCGTTATAACCCCGGAGACAGTTGCCTCTCTTTCCATAGAGGAGTTGGCTGAGCTTATAAGACCAGCTGGACTCCACGCTCAGAGGGCTAGGAGGATCAAGGAGATCGCTGAAGCCCTGAAAGGGAGGCTACAGGAGTTCGAGGCCAGGATCAGGGAGCTGGATGCCGCTGATGCTAGGGAGGTTTTAAAGCAGTTCCATGGCGTGGGGGATAAGACGGCGGATGTGATACTACTAGTCTACTTCGGGAAAAAAGTCTTCCCCGTAGACACCCACATAAAGAGGATCACTCAGAGGCTCGGCTTCGTGAAGAGCGGCTCATACAGGGAGATATCCGGCTTCTGGAGCAAGTGCCTACCCCCCGAGAAGTACTTGGAGGCCCACCTCCTCCTGATAGAGCACGGGAGGCAGACGTGTAGGGCTCGGAGACCTCTCTGCGGTGAATGCCCTCTCAGAGACCTATGCGAGTTCTACAGAAACGCCGGCTCGAAGTAATTAACCCGCTCTACACAGGAATATTCTATGATGATGCGCCTTGTCTAGGGGGAAGATGCTGAGGAGGCTTGCCGCTGAAACTCTTGGCGAGGAGCTGGCAAGTAGGATATGGGGTAGAATAGAGTTCGTCGGAGACCTAGCCTTGATAAGGATACCACCAGGCTTAGACCCCGAGCTACTCAAGCCGTTGGCGGAGAGGATTCTAAAGGAGTTCAAGTATGTGAAGAGCGTGTGGGGAGGATTCCCCGGCGTTGAAGGGGAGTACAGGCTGAGGAGGTATGTCCACCTCGCTGGTGAAGAAAGGAGTGAAACCCTATACAGGGAGCACGGGTGTGTTTTCAAAGTCGACATCACGAAAGTCTATGTATCCCCGGTTCTAGGCTTCGAGCATAGGAGAGTGGCAAGCCTGGTTCAACCCGGTGAGACAGTGTTGAACATGTATGCGGGTGCAGGCTTCTTCAGCATAATCATAGCGAAATACAGTAAGCCTAGGAGGGTCTACAGCATCGACCTTAACCCAGACGCTTACAAGTACATGGTTGAGAACATTAGGTTGAACAAGGTCGAGGGCATCGTTGAGCCGATCCTAGGTGATGCCGTCAAGGTGATAGAGGAGAGGCTTGTTGGATCCAGCGACAGGGTTTTAATGCCACTGCCAGACCTAGCCCTCCAACACCTCCCCTACGCCCTTAAGGCCTTGAGAGGGGGCAGGGGCTTCATCCACGTCTACCTCCACGTTAAAGCAGGGAGGGGAGAGGACTACCTTGGGAAAGCTGTGGATATGCTGGCCGGTAGGCTGAGTGAAATAGGGGTGAGGGGGTTCACTATAACAGGGAAGAGGCTTGTCAGGACGATAGCTCCAAGAGTCTACCAGGTAGTCCTAGACACCTT
>JAEMPJ010000037.1 GCA_022759365.1 Thermogladius sp.
ATCCTGAGCAAGTGGGTCGGGGAGTCGGAGAAAGCAATTAGAGAAGTATTCAGGAGGGCTAGGCAGGTAGCCCCGTGCGTCGTGTTCTTCGATGAAATAGACTCGATAGCGCCCGCCCGTGGAGCGCGTTTCGACAGCGGTGTAACAGACAGGATTGTAAACCAGCTCCTCACGGAGATGGATGGTATACAGCCGTTGAGGAAGGTTGTCGTGATAGCAGCCACGAACAGGCCTGATATACTTGACCCAGCCCTGCTTAGGCCGGGCAGGTTCGATAGACACGTATACGTACCGCCGCCCGACTTCAAGGCCAGGCTCGAGATATTTAAGGTTCACACGAGGAAAGTCCCGCTGGCTAGCGACGTCGACTTATCGGAGCTGGCGAGGCGGACAGAGGGGTACACGGGGGCTGACATAGCCGCCGTAGTTAGGGAAGCAGTCATGCTTGCTCTGAGAGAGAAACTTGAGGCGAGGCCTGTGGAGATGAAGTACTTCCTGAAGGCACTAGAGGTCGTTAAACCCAGCTTGACTAAAGAGCAGATAGAGGAGTACGAGAGAATGGCTTCCGAGCTCAAGAAGATGAGCAGTGTTAGAAGGGGCGCTGTGCCGACACACTACATGTAGAGAAGGGGATTTTTCTATTTGAAGAGCGAGATACCGTCATCGTTCAACAAGCTATTATCCACGATAGGCAAACTCGAGGAATTCCTCGTAAAAAAGAGGTTGAGGAGTCTACTCGTAATAGCCGGCTCTACAAGCCAGAGGCTCGGCCTACTCGCTGGAAGATCTATTCTATACCATGAGAGGATTAGGCACAGGTACGACAAGAAAAAGAAGTACACCGGCCTCTACGTCTACCACGACGAGTTCCAGGAAGCGGAGTCCATGAAGACTGTCTTCCAAGACATCGTCGAGGAAGCGAGGTACACGGAGTTCGATTTCGACATCTACGAGAAGTCGGAGAAATACCTGGGTAAAACGTACTCCTATCTTGTCATGGATCTGACCAGGGATCTGAAGCCGAATGACATAGGGAAGCTTACGGGGATTGTCGAGGGCGGGGGCCTAATAATATTCCTGGCACCGAGCTGGGATAGCTGGGATCACCATTTAACGATCTTCAAGCAAAACCTCACTGTGCCACAATACCCTGAGCCGAGACACGTCTTCATAACATGGTTTAAAAACAAGCTCCTAGAACACGATGGTATAGCCATATACGATGCGGACAACAACCTTGTTATCAAAAAGTTCTCTCTTGAGAAAGAGAAGTACGCTGACGTGGAGAGTAGAGAAGTCACCACACCGGAGAAAACGCTCTTCCCGAAAGAACTCTACCGCCTCGCCTTAACCAGCGACCAGGTTAGAGTCATCAACCTAATGGAGCGGTTCTACGAGAAGCCTAAGGGGAGGAGGGTTCTCGTGGTCACAGCGGACAGGGGGAGGGGGAAGAGCTGTGCCGTGGCAATAGGCTCCGTAGGCCTAATACACCTCCTCTCAAAGGTTAAGCCTAAGCCGAGAGTTCTGGTGACAGCCCCGTCGCCGGGTAGCGTCCAGTCGTTTTTCACAATGGCGTCCACAGCCCTCGACGCCCTTGGCTACAAGTATGAGGTTGTGAAGAAAAGCGGCGACATCATAGAGCTTAGGGGCGGGAGGTTTAGTATTGAATACTGGGAGCCCATGTCGATACCGAACATCAAAGGGGATCTCGTTGTAGTCGACGAGGCCTCGGGGATACACGTGCCAATGCTCTACAAGATATGGGAGGCTCATAAGAGGACTGTATACGCGACGACGATACACGGGTATGAGGGTGCTGGCAGGGGTTTCTCGGTTAGGTTCTTGAGGAGGGTTAAGAGCGATGAGTCAACCGAGGTTTTAGAGTACGAGATGACGGAGCCTATCAGGTATGGTAGAAACGACCCTGTCGAGGAGTGGTCTTTCAAAACACTCCTCTTAGACGCCGAGCCCGCTGAGCTTGATGAGAGGGATCTAAGGGATATCGAGGAGAAAAACCTGGTGTACGTCTCCTACGACCCCTCATACCTCTTCAGCAAAGAGGGGGAGAGCGAGCTCAGGCAACTCTTCGGGATATACGTGCTAGCCCACTACAGGAACGAGCCGGACGACCTCGGTATGCTGGCTGACGCACCACACCACTTGATAAGAGCCGTTAAGACGGCATCCGGGAAAATCGTCTCCGCTATCCAGATAGCGGAGGAGGGCCCTATACAGGGGGAGATGGTGGACGAGCTACTGAAGGGGGGCAGGATCCCAGGCAATATTATACCAGACAGGTTCCTGAAGCACACTAGGCTACGGGAGTTCGGGGAGTTGAAGGGTTGGAGGATTGTCAGGATAGCCACACACCCCAGCGTCCAGGGGAGGGGTATTGGCAGCTGGGGGTTGAGGAAATTAATCGAGGAAGCCACTCTGAGAGGGCTGGACTGGGTTGCCTCGGGTTTCGGGGTTAACGAGGAGCTGCTCAGGTTCTGGGTTAAAAACGATTTCAAAGTAGTCCATATAAGCCCCGACAGAAACCCTGTTAGCGGCGAGTACACTGTCCTAGTCATCCACCCGTTGAACGAGAGAGCCCAGAGGTTTGTAAGCATCTCCGAGAGGGAGTTTAAAGCCAAGCTCCTCCTAAGCCTGCCGGTCAACTATAGAGATATGGAGCTTGAGGTAGCTAAACTACTCCTAGACTCGACACCCCCTATACTCAACGAGTTCGACAGGAACATACTCACGCCGATCCAGCTCGACAGGCTGTGGGTCTACTGCCTCGGCCCCATGACTTTCGAGGCTGCGGCGGACCTTATGTTCAAGCTAGCGGGCGTATACTTCGCGCTGCCACCGGAGTCTAGGCCGAAGTTGAATAGACTGGAGGAGCTCGTCCTGCTAGCTAAGACCCTTCAGGGGAGGAGCTGGGAGGAGCTGGAGGAGTTGCTTAAGAAGCCCGCTAAAGAGCTCCATAAGGCCGCTCACGACGTTGCCTGCAAAATGTTCGAGTACATCACAGGGGTCAAGCCCGAGGATTACAAGCCTGGGGTTAAATTAGGAGACTACACTAGTAGTAGACTACTCTTCCTCTAGCTCCCCACCGTATAACTCGAGGTTTTTCCTAACCTCTGCCTCGACCATCTTTCTGAGAACCGATAATGGGAGGGCGAAGTCCTCCCTCGCCAGCGTGTAGGGGCCGACGACGACCATCCCCTTCCCATCCACTATATCGATCTCGAACACCCTCTTATCGTGGTCTGTCTGCCTCATCTTCTCGACTACAACAAACCTCTTCAAGTAGCCTCCTATAATCCGCTTCCTGAACCTGATTATCCCGTCGGCGACGTGCTCAACGCCGAAGCCGAAGCCCAGGCTCGTGGTGACAGCGTACTGGCTTGTGAGCACTGTCGTGAAATCCCACTTGCTTAAAACCCTCTTCACCTGGTAGCTGTACTTCCTAGCCATAGCAGGCTTGTCCAGCCAGAAAGCGCTCATGGAGTCTATGACCAGCCTAGTGTGCCCGTGCCCCAGGTACTTCTTAGCCTCTATCACCGTGTTGACGAGCTCGTCTACGTCGAGCTCTCTCAAACTCCACGCATCCCCTTTCTCCCCCATCAAAGCGTCTATTATCACGAGATCCCCTCTGTTGACTGCCTGGAGGAAGTCCATGCCCAGGGTTGAAGCCTGCCTTATGATGCTAGCCCTGCTCTCCTCCGTCGTGACATATATACCCTTCTCCCCGTTCACTAAGCCGGCGTTCATGAAGTGGAGTGAGAAAACCGTTTTACCCGTCCCGGGCTCGCCTACGACAGCTACTGTGAAGCCCTTCGGTATCCCCCCTCTGAGTATGCTGTCTATCCCGCTTACACCGGTTGAAAGCCTCTCAACAGACATTACTTTAAACTCCCCTATTCTGATCCTTGACTAGAGGAGTAATTACCTTTAACGCCCCAGCGGTGTTGAAATGACCATTATCCTCAGGGTAGACCCAACCAACCCTGACGAGGAGGCTTTGAGTAGGGCAGCCGAGGTTATCAGGGGAGGGGGGCTAGTCGCGTTCCCAACCGAGACCGTCTACGGGCTGGGGGCAAACGTGTTCGATAGGAGGGCTCTAATGAGGGTATACGAGGTGAAGCAGAGGCCTGTGGACAACCCTCTCATAATACACGTGGACAGCCTTGAGATGCTGGGGGAGGTCGCGAGGGATATACCCGAGGAGGCCTTCAAGCTCGCCTCCAGGTTCTGGCCTGGACCCCTCACCCTTATACTACTTAAATCCGAGAGAGTCCCCTACGAGGCTACAGGGGGTTTAGAGACAGTCGCTGTTAGGATGCCCGCGCACCCCGTCGCCCTGAAGCTTATATCTAGGGCGGGCGTCCCCATAGCCGCCCCGAGCGCCAACTTGTCTGGTAGGCCGAGCCCTACCAGGGGGGAGCATGTTGTAAGAGACTTGTACTCGAAGGTCGACGTGATTATAGACGCGGGTGAAACCCTGTACGGCGTGGAGTCGACTATAGTCAACATCCTGGTTAAGCCCCCCGTGCTATTGAGACCCGGCGCCTACCCCGTGGAGGAGGTCGAGAGGGTTCTAGGGGTCAGGATCCATGTGCCAGAGTTCGCCCGCGGCTTATCCGAGGCGGAGAGCGCGATGGCCCCGGGGACGAGGTACAGGCACTACGCCCCTAACACCCCACTCATACTCGTCGAGGCCGGCTCATACGAGGGGGAGGCGCTTAAGAGGCTTAGCATGGAGGTGGCAAGGCTCATCGGGGAGTTTAAGGGGAGGAGGGTCTGCGTGTTGTCCTCGAGGGAGACATCGAGTGCTTACACTGGCTTGGGGGTCGAAGTATTCGTTCTCGGTAGCAGGGATAACTTGTTCGAGGTTGCCCGCAGCCTCTTCAACGCATTGAGGTGGGTTGACGACGCTGGGTGCGAGGTGGCTATCGCGGAGGGGTACCCTGAGAGAGGGCTCGGGTTGACGATTATGAACAGGTTGAGGAAGGCCGCGTCGAGGAGGATCTTCATCTAATAACCTTAACGTCAACCCTATACTCTGGGAGATACTGTGCTATGACGCTGTTTATCAAGCTCCTGAGCTTCTCGTTCAACTGGGGTGACTCAGCGTAAAGCCTCACCTCAACGATATTGTAGCCCGGGTAGAAGTGGAGGCTTGCAACAAACCTACCCTCGTACATGACCCTCATGCTGTAGGAGTGTCTCTCAGCCCACAAGCCTCTCCCACGTAGATCCCTGATCATGTTGTTGAAGACTCTGGGGTGGATCCCCCGGGGGATGTAGGCCATTCACACACCTCTAGCCAAGTATATTACTCACCAGCCACATAGGTTTATTTGCGTGATGTAGCTCGAAAGGCCTGAATAGTGATGACCCCGCGCAGGTCTGAGGGAAGGAAGCTCGTCGTAGGGTTGAGCGGTGCCAGCGGGTTAGTGTACGGGCTCAGGCTCCTCGAGAACATCAGGCTTGCCAGGGCATTCTACGGGAGGGTGTTCGTGGTCTACACCGACAACGCTGTCAAGGTAGCGAGGCTGGAGGAGGGGGTTGACCTGGTGAGCTACCTCAGGGGGCTGGAGGGGGTTGACGGCGTATACCACAGCAACGACTTATCCTCGCCTCTAGCCAGTAGTAGCAACCTTGTTTCAACCGACATGGTTATAGTCCCAGCCTCCATGAGCACTATTGCGAAGATAGCCCAGGGTGTCCAAGACAGCCTCCTCACACGCGTCGCAGCAGGAGTGCTGAGGCTCAGGAACAAGCTCGTCGTAGTACCCAGGGAGACGCCTCTGTCAACTATAGACCTACGCAACCTATACGAGCTCGCTGAGGCAGGGGCGGTAGTACTACCGGCTATGCCGGCTTTCTACATCAAGCCCAAGAGCGTTGAAGACCTCGTCTTATTCATCGTGGGCAAAGTCTTCGACGCGCTCGGGGTAGAGCACTCCCTCTACCCTAAGTGGGGCGAAGGCCTTTGATCACCTTAGCCTCTTAGTGTCCACGTCGTCGATAGCCTGCATCTCCCTGAACAGCTCTTCATCTGAGAGGGGTTTAACCTTCTTCTCCAACGCTTTAGCGCACTTGCCGTTTGGCAGGAGGGAGTTTATCCTGCATGAAGCGTACTGGCACTCGCCTCCAATACACTCGCCCCCAGTCAGCCTGCACATCGCTACTTTAAACGTCCTCCCGCGGTAGGACTTCGTCGTCACGAACAACGCGTTTCTAGCACACTTGAATAAGGGGCATAGAGGGTTGCACTTGTCGTCTATCGGCATAGGTGTCAATCTCTCTCCTTGATGCCTAGGCTGGAACCCCCTCTCCCCACCGCTCCTCTTCCACGTCAATAAAAAGCACCTCTAGACAGCGGGGCAAGCCATGCACCTTAATATGGGGAATGCTCAACCGTATTATTAAGGTTTCCACCAGCCGAACAACAAGTAGTTTATCCTCGACCCGGAGTCGACGACCGCTATTATGAGCTTCTTCCTGACGGAGTGGAGGAGCCTGCCCATCCTCACGATCTCTATCGGGTCTGTCGACTCGTCTACACTGTACACCTGGACGCCGTATGGCGCATGGTCTATTCCAGGCCCATGCCTGTAGACGAGGTAGTCGCAGCCGAACTTCAACCCCCTCCTGACCACAAACCCCCTCTCCCTCAGATCCTTGTAGACAGCGTAGAGCTCCCTGAACCTGTTCACCCTCTCCAACCCTATCGAGTACAACTGCTCAGGGGTTAAACGGGTTAGACCGCCCTCTCCCTGCGCGTAGACGTTTAAGAGGTTCTTCTCAAGCAAGTACAGTGCTTCTATCAGGGATAACTCTAAGGGTGCTCTCTCGCTCTTACTCCTAGGCTTCTCAACGCCTAGGAGAGACCCGTAGAATGAGGTCCAATATATCTCAGAGCCGCAGACAGGGTCTGGAACTATCACACGGTTGTGGAGGAGGAGCGAGATGCATTTCCTTATGTCGAAGCTGTTTTCAACAGTGCTATGAACCGTATCTCCTCACCGATCATTTTAGCGGAGTCGCATATGTCCTCTATGAAGTCGACTATCTCTTTACCGACCATTAAAGCCACGATGTTGCCGCCGTGGATTGTATACAGGTTGAAAGTTGTATTCCTGTAGAGCTCGTCGGCGTAAGCCTCCAACTTGCTGACCTCGTTGGAGTCGCTGATGCTCTTCCTAGGGTTCAGCCTGAGCTTCTCAAGGGAGTCTCTTATCAACGCGAGCTGTCTCCTAGCCGTCTTCAGCAACTCCACTATGTTGTCGACGATCTTCTTGTCGAGCCTTATATTGCTCTCCTCAAGAAGCAACAGCCTGTACCCGGCTCCATCCGACAGCTGGGCTATTCTGTCAAGCGCCTGCACCACCGCGATGTAGGATCTAGCGTTCGTGAACGCCTCCCCCGCCCTCATGATGTACTCCATTATCATTACTTTACCGTCCTCAGCCTTGTTCTTCACCTCCCTTAGCTTCGGGTAGACCCTACCCACGTCGCTCCCGCTAGCGTAGACGCTGACAGCCTCCTCCAGGATTGCCACAGCGTCCTCTACGTCCCTCACTAGAGCTGCCAGGTAGTCTATGCTGTTCATCTCGGCTATAGATGGCTCTGCCGGCATTATTTACCCCTATTAGCTTTACATGGCAAAGGGTATTTAAAGAACACGTAGTGGTTCCATGAGGATCGCTGTCGTAGACGCCCTGGCTAGAGGTAGAGGGGTCAGGTACTCGACTTTCGACGTCGTGGGGGCGGGGCCGCGAGTAGTGGCGGGTATAGCTGAGACCCTGGGCCACCGGGTGAGGCTGCTCACCTACGAGGAGGCTGTCAGCGGGGGCCTAGATGCAAGTAGTGTGGACGCGGTTTTCATCAGCGCTATGACAACCGACATGGGCGCTGTAGTCAAATTGTCTAGGCTTCTAAAAAACAGGGGCAGAGACACCGTGGTTGTGGCGGGCGGGCCCATAGGCTTCTCGTGGAGGCAGCTCCTGAGCCGTACCGGGGACGTAGACTTTGTCGTAGTGGGCGAGGCCGAGCCCGTGCTACCAAGACTCCTCGACGCGCTGGATCGAGAGGGTTTAGAGGGGTTGAAGACGGGTGAAGTCCCCGCACTAGCCTACAAGACTGGTAGCGGGGAGCCTGTGCTCACCTCCCCTCATCTACACGCTTCAGTCCAGGAGATCACGAGGTTCAAACACTGGAGCAGGGTAAGCCTTGTGTACAAGCCTGTTGGAGTCTACAGGTACTACGTCGAGGTCGCTAGGGGGTGTAGCAACTTCTACAGGCCTATCCTAAGAGAGCTGGGCTGCGTGAAGTGTATGCTGTGCCGTTCAGAGGTTCTCGAGGCGAGGTTCAGGTGCCCGGCTAACATACCCCCAGGCTGCGGCTTCTGCAGCGTCCCCTACATGTTCGGGCCGGCCAGGTCTATACCAGTGGATTACATCAGGGAGGAAGTCGAGGGTTTAGTGGGGGATGGAGCTAGGAGGATCGTCCTGAGCGCGCCCGACTTCCTCGACTACGGCAGGGACTGGGTTGTCAAAGGCCCTCTCACAGACCCCTGCAACCCGCCGGCCAACGTCGACGCTTTAGAGGCCCTCTTATCCTCCCTGAGCAGTATAAGCGTGTTCGAGAGGGGTGAAGGCGTATTAATGGTGGAGAACATTAAGGCATGCCTCGTGGATGAGAGTGTTGCCAGGGTCTTAGGGAGGTACCTGAAGGGAACCACGATTCACATAGGCCTCGAGACAGGGGACTTCGAATACAATAGGGATGTCCTGGGGAAGCCTATCGGGTTGGAGCAGGTCGCCAGGGCCTCCAAGCTCCTCAGGGACGCTGGTCTAAGGCCCTACGTCTACTTGATGTACGGCCTCCCCCTTGCCTCGCCTAAAGTGTACTATAAGACTTTAAGCGGGTTGAAGGTGCTGGCTGAGAGCGGGGTGGAGAAGATCACCCTCTACAAGTACATCCCGCTACCGGGGACAGCCTTCGAGAAGCTGGGCACACCAGTTCTCTCCGGGGAGGTCTCAAAAGTGGTGGGGGAGTTGAAGAAGCGGATAGCGGAGTATAATCTGAACTTGAAGAAGCAACTCCTGGGTAGGGAGCTGGAGGTATACCTCTTGTACAGCAGGGGCAGGTTCTACGGCTACCCGGTCAAGCACGGGCCCGTTGTCTTCGTTAAGGGCGTTAAGTCGAGAGGGTTCAGCGGGTGCCGGGCCGTCGTCAGAGTGGTGGGCGTTGGGGAGAGGTATGTTACGGGCTTGCTCGAGAGGATCACCGCCTGCTAGGGGGATGGGCCCGCGGGGATTTGAACCCCGGACCTCCGCCGTGTGAGGGCGGCGTCCATACCAGGCTAGACGACGGGCCCTACTATTCTTCATGGATTATCTCGGGTTTAATAAACGTGTACTACCCGCCCTCCTGCTTAGCCCCACCTGGTTTCCTCACGAGCTCCGCGAACCTGTCTCTAACAGGCTCGTAGACCTTCTTGTAGAACTCCTGGGGGTCTAACAGCACCCTCTCAGGGAACCTCTTCACGTACTCTACAGCCGTCCTCCAGGCCTCCTCGTAGGGTATCCCGGACGCCTCTATCTTGTATGCTATGTTCCTGTCGTAGTCCATGGGCGTCTGCTCCACGCCCCCTATCACGTAGTAGCCGTTCGGCGAGACCTGCGCCCTCTCGCCTCCCAGGGAGTCCCATTTAAGCTCTTCATCCCTGTAGCTGCCTGCCGTCTTGAAGACCTCTCTAACCCTGTTCAGAAGCCTCCTGGAGGCCGGCCCGTAGTATTTAGCCCACGCGTAGAATATAGCCCTGTTCAAGCCCCAGCTCTTAGCCTTCTCGATATCCCCCTTCAACACGTAGTATCTCGCGGCCTGGAGCAACCCCATCACCTGGAACCTGCCTATTCTAGGCACCTCACCCGCCTGCTCCACCGCCGTTGGGGCTTCCTCCACCTTCTTCTCAGGTGTCTTCTCGACCGCTATCCTCGTGTGCTCTCTACCCGCGACCTTGCCGAGAGCCTTCAAAGCCTTCTCAGCGAGCTGATCCCCCTCACCCTCCTTGAAGCTCCTCCACGCCTGGGGGTCGTGCCTCGGGTTAGCTGGGTTAGACCAGTCCGGGTCGAACTCGCTTAGCCTACCCGGCTTGAACGCGACCGCGACCCTGTTCTTCTCCCTGTGGAGGCTTAGAGGCGCTGTGAAAACCCTCTTGGGGTTCACAATGTTCTCCACCTTGACGCAGCCCCCGCAGCCCTTTATGATCTCCAGGAGCCTGCCCTCAACAGCCTGGAGGGTGTACTCGGCTACAGCCCAGGCTACTTCAACCGGGGTGTGCTTCTCGAGTACACTGGTGAAAGCGTTCTCGTTCACCCTCACGTGGAAGCCGTTCCCGCTCCAGAGGATGTACACGCTCTCGGACAAGCCCTCGCTCTCGAGGAAGCTTGTTATAACCTCGACCACCTCGACACCCTTCCTCCACGCTGTCCCGAAGTCATCTCCCTCCAAGTCGACGTCGATGAAGGGCGTGGCCTTCTCCACGTTCAAGTCGTAATCCGACTCAACATCCCGCTTGCTCTCAAGCCTCTTGTAGACCTCGATACTACCGTAGATGCTCCGCGGGTTCAGCCTAATGTACTTCGAGAAGAGGGCGTAGACGTCGGAGGGCTTGGAGACGGCGAGGGGTTTCTCCCCATCCCACCGAACCCACTTCTTGCCGACACCCTCTAACCCAACCCACCTCCCCTTCAGGAACTCGTAGATCTCCTCTTGAACACTCCTCTTACTATAATACGCTAGAACCGCAAGGGACACTGCGAGCCCCCACCACTATACTCCATGAAGGTGTGTTGAAAAACAGTTAGACCTGTAGCCGGCTCGGATTAAATGAGACTAAACGGGGACGGTCTTAGGCGATTGGCCGGGGTACCGGCTTCTCCACCCGTACTTTCCCGTGGATTACAAGCCTGGTCAACCAGCGTGGGTGAAGGGCTTAAGGGATCACGTTAAGCCCCGGTGAAACACCGTGGCGGAAGACGGGAGACCGCGCCCAACAACTAAGTTCTGCGGGTTCAATGC
>JAEMPJ010000042.1 GCA_022759365.1 Thermogladius sp.
GAATCCTTCCTCGTGGGTACCTGAGCCCTGAAGATCGTATTGTCGCCGGAGACCAGGTAGGCTATTGCCGTCGCGATCATCGCTGGAGGCAACAGTTGGTAACTGCCGGTCATCTCCACTACCATGAGCATGACAGCTAGAGGTGCCTTGGAGGCCGCGCCGAAGAGGGAGATCATGCTCACTATTACAAAGGGTGCTACATCCGGGGCCAGTGAGGGGAGTAGGTGGTGGAAGAGTAGGCCCATGTCAAGGCCGACTAGCGCCCCTACGGCTATGCCCGGCGCGAATACGCCTCCGCTACCACCCGACCCTATCGTTAAGGAGGTAGCGAGGATCTTCAGGAACGGCAGCAGTATTAGTAGGATGGTGAGGGGGAGGATGGGTGAAGTGAATAGATCTACCCTCCCGAGCTCGGCCAGGTTCGCCCAGCCCTCGCCGGTGCCGAGGACTTGCGGGGCTAAGACGCCCACTAAGCCGGCTAGCAAACCCCCTACCGCCGGCTTCACGTAGTTGCTTACACGCCACTTCTTAAACGAGTCGTGAACCCCGTAGAAAGTCTTAATGTACAGGACTGCCAGCAACCCGTCGACCACGCCGAGGACGATGAATAGGGGCAACCAGGCAGGGTTGAAGCCGCCGGTGTAGTAGCCGAATATAGGTGTGAAGCCTACGACTGACCCGAACACGAGGTAGCCCACGGCTGAGGCTAAGAACGCCGGGAAGAGGACTTCGTACTCTATATCCCTCCTGTAAAGCACCTCGGCCGCTAATACCGCTCCCCCGATCGGCGCCTTGAAAATCGAGCCTACGCCAGCCCCCATGCTGACAGCCACCGCCCTCCTCCTATCCTCGGGGGAGAGCCCCAGGAGGTCGGCTAAAGCTGAGCCAACACCGGCGCTGAGCTGTGCTGTAGGCCCCTCCCCGCCTGCACTACCCCCCGACCCTATGGTTACGGCGGAGGCAACCAGCTTTACCAGGGGGATCCTCCTTCTTATCCTGCCCTCGAGCCTATGGTATGCGCTTATCACAGCATCCGTGCCGTGCCCCTCAGCCTCAGGAGCCCACGTGTAGACTATTAAGCCCGATAGTAGTCCGCCGAGAGTTGTTGAGACAGGTATCAGCCAGTGGTTAGCTGCCTTAAACCCGGTTTCCAACGAGCCGCCTCCACCGATAGGCTCCGGCATCGATGCACCGGCGATTAAACCTAGGAAGAGATCCTCCATGAGCCTCAACGTGAAGTAGAATACTAGGGCTGAGGCCCCTGCTACAACGCCTATCAACGACCCCAGTATAAACCACTTAACGTAGTAGTTAGACGCCCAGGTAGCCCTCCACGTCCTACGCGGATTCAAGCCCGCGATCAAACCATGCTTTACACCACGGGTTTCTGTCACGTCCAACGGCGATCACTTGTATGACCCTTAGACCTTATTTTGAATGTATGAGAAGTGGAGAGGTAATAGGCATACCACCAGGGACGCCGCCTCGACAACCTTAGCCGATACGCGTTTAAACATCCCGCCTAAATCCGACTCTGACTCCCCATGGGAGGGGTTCTAGCCAGGAGGCTAGGGCTTGCAGGGGCGTAGCCACCGCGAGGGGCAGGTTCTACAGGTTTACACTATAACCATCCGGGCAACTCTTTTTTAAATCCACTAGGATTCCAAAGCGCATGGGGAAATCCATTGGAGTGCTTCTCCTATATAATAAAGATGAGAGGATGGACCGGCCGGGATTTGAACCCGGGACCTCTCGGATGCCAACCGAGCGCTCTTCCAGGCTGAGCTACCGGCCCGCTGTCTTAGATTATTATAATCATCGTCTTAAAAGCATTCTTCCCGGAGGCGAAGGGGGGCGGAATCCACTGGGTTAAATAGGGAACCAGCTATATTCCCAGTTGAAGGAGAGGTTGCGTACCTGTATGGCATCCGATATAATCGACGAGCTGGTACAGAACTTGAAGGCTACTAAAACCAGGATATTCAAGGACAGGGAGATACTCCACCCCGAGTACGTCCCGGAGGTTTTGCCTCACAGAGAGAATGAGATTAAGAGGCTGGCCGAGGTGTTCGTTGTCGCCTTAAGAGGGGAGAGGCCGAGCAACGCGCTCCTATACGGTTTAACGGGCACGGGTAAGACTGCTGTAGCCCGCTACGTTGTCAAAAGGCTGGTTGAGAAGGCTAGTGCTCTGAACGTTAAGCTGGAGCAGGCTTACGTGAACACTAGGAAGGTTGACACGACGTACAGGGTGGTGGCTCAAATAGCCTCCAGCATCGGGTTGAGGATACCCCCAACGGGCCTTGCCATCAGCGAGGTCTACAGGAGGTACATAAACGCGCTTGAGAACTGGGGCGGAGTCCACATCGTTATCCTAGACGAGATAGACTACTACGTGAAGAGGGAGGGTGACGACTTGTTGTACAAGCTTGTGAGAGTGAACGAGGAGTTGAAGAACGCGCGTGTAGCCCTTATAGGCATCACCAACGACGTAAACTTCGTCGAGAGCCTAGACCCCCGTGTCAGGTCGAGCCTAGGGGAGGTCGAGATAGTCTTCCCGCCCTACAACGCCGAGCAGTTGTTCGACATATTGAAGCAGAGGGCTGAGAAAGCCTTCTACCCTGGGACTGTCGACGACGGCGTTATATCTTTCTGCGCTGCCCTGGCGGCGAGGGAGCACGGTGACGCGAGGAGGGCGTTGGATCTCCTCAGGGTTGCAGGCGAGATAGCTGAGAGGGAGGGGGCCTCAAAGGTGACTGTGGAGCATGTGAAGAAGGCGAACGTGGAGATAGAGGAGGGGAGGATACAGCAGAGCATACTCTCCCTACCCCTCCACCAGAAGCTCGTCTTGAAATCGATTATAGAAGTCGCTAAATCCAAGGGTAATGCGACCACGGGGGAGGTCTACCTGAAGTACTCGGATATGGCGAGGAACCTGGGCTTCGAGCCGTTGACCCAGAGGAGGGTCAGCGAGATAATAAGCCAGCTCGACATGCTGGGGCTGGTCAACGCTACTGTCACGAGCAGAGGGAGGTACGGTGTCACCAAGGTTATCAGGGTTAAACCCGAGCTGGTTAAGACCATTGAAGAGCTCTTGAAGGATGTTAGATGAACTACATAGCCTTCGACGACGGGTATTTCCCAGTGTGGTTTAAGTCCAGGAGAGGCTACACGCTCGTCCTCGGCGTGAAGACTGGAGAGGACTTGAAGCCTGTGGCCATCGGGTTCAAGCCCGTGCTCGTCGACGCTGGTTCAAGCGAGGCGGGTATTATAGAGTTGAGCAAGATGCTTGGTGAAGGCCTCATACTGTTGGACGGTGTAACATACAGCGGGTTCGACGTTGTAGACCCCTGGAGGATACATGATTCAACAGGGCAACCCGTCGTTGTAGTCCAGTACGGTGATGTAGACGTCGGGGGAGTGGTTGAAGCCCTCAGGAAGCACTTCCCGGACGGGGAGGAGAGGCTGAGGGTCTTCTTGAAGGCGTTTGAATCCCTTAAACCTGTTGAAACACCCTGGAGAACAATCAGGATACTCCCAGTCGGGGTCGAATACCAGGAGGCAATACGCCTAGTTAAGCAGGCGATGATCTACAGCCCGATCCCTGAACCCCTTAGAATAGCCCACAGTGTTGCCTCAGCGTTAACCAGGCTCTTCCACCACAAGCTGAGTCTAGGGGGAGGAGAGTAGCCGGGCGGGGATTCGAACCCCGGTCACGGGGGCCCTCCCCACCTGGGCGTGCAAGCCCACGTGGCCCAGAGCCCCGCATCCTTGGCCGCTAGACGACCCGGCTATCCATCTAAGGATACTTGTCTCAGAGGGTTAAAAGCGTTTAACACGGGCTAAGGGGGTTTCAGCGAGGAGCGGGCCCGCCGGGATTTGAACCCGGGACCTACGGGTTAAAAGCCCGCCGCTCTACCAAGCTGAGCTACGGGCCCCGATTCATCAACTACATTAGCTTCCACTATTTTAAACCTTATTCGGTTGAGCTTGGTTTCACGTCTAGTTCAACGGAAAGCTTGTGGACGCCTCTCCCAGAGGCCTCACCCCAATTCAATACGAGGAGTATATCATATGAGCCCGGGGGTACTTCAACGTCCTCGTCGACCCCAGGTATTATCACCTGGATTCTGAAACATGGTTTAGAGACAGCTATTATGCAGGGTATCGGGATCTCCATATCCCCCATCCTTAGAAGGCCTCCTGCGACAAGACTGTAATCCCCGCTCCCGCTGTTAGCGTATCTAACTCTCAGCGTGGAGGGGGAGGGGACAACTAGTTTACCCGCCTCTAAGGTAGCCGAGCCGGAGCTTGCTGAGACTTTAATGGTCTTCGAGGCCCCGGGGGAGCCCGGGACACCGGTTTTAAGCGATACTTCCAGCGTGATTTCAACCATGTCTCTACACCAACCACATCTCCCGGGCAACACTTAAAATAGTTTATGGCGTTAAGTTATCCTAAGGTCGCGGTGGTATCTTTGACATTGACCTCGGGTAAAAGGGTAGGCGAGATCTCTTATGTTATCCCCAAGATCAGGGCGGGAGAGGAGCTTGTTTCGACGACTATGAGTGTTTGCCCATACTGCTACAGGGTTCTACCAGCTGTTTTAGTGGAGAGAGAGGGGAAGGTATACATAAGGAGGGTCTGCCCCGAGCACGGTGAGATCGAGGAGCTGTACTACGGGGATGCGGCCGCTTTAAAGAGGTTGATGAAGTGGGAGGAGGACGGGAGAGGGGCGCGGCACGTATACACACAGCTCAAGGGCCCCTGCCCCTTCAACTGCGGCCTCTGCCCCATGCACAAGCAGCACTCGGCTCTGGTCAACATTGTGTTGACGAACAGGTGTAACTTGAGCTGCTGGTACTGCTTCTTCTTCGCCGAGGCATCAGGGTTTGTCTACGAGCCTTCCATCGAGCAGATCAGGGAGATGGTCAGGGCGATCAAGAAGCAGGGTGTGCCAGTCGCCGTCCAGCTGACGGGTGGTGAGCCAACTCTCAGGGAGGACCTCGTGGATATCGTGAGGATGATTAAGAGCGAGGGGGTTAGGCACATCCAGTTGAACACTAACGGGATAAAGTTCTCTGAGCTGTACTGGGAGGATCCCGCTAAAGCAGTGGAGTACGCTAGGGAGCTGAGAACCAGCGGTGTCAACACTGTTTACCTGAGCTTCGACGGGGTAACGCCTGTGACAAACTGGAAGAACCACTGGGAGATCCCCTACATATTCGAGGTCTTCAGGAAGGCGGGTATGACGAGCGTGGTGCTCGTGCCGACTGTGATAAACAAGGTTAACACCCACGAGCTGGGCGCTATGATCAAGTTCGCCGCCAAGCACATGGATATTGTTAGGTCAGTGAACTTCCAGCCAGTCAGCATCACCGGGTTGATGAAGAGGCATGAGAGGGAGAAGTACAGGGTTACAATAGGCGACGTCATGAAGCTTGTTGAGGAGCAGACGGAGGGAGAGGTGCCGAGGGAGGCGTGGTTCCCCATCAACGTGAGCGCAGTTTTCTCAAGGTTCATCGAGGGCTTCAGCGGGGAGTTCAAGTTCGAGATGAGCAACCACCCCGCATGCGGTGTAGGGACGTACGTCTACGTGGAGAAGAAGGGCAACGACACCAGGCTTATACCGATCACGGAGTTCGTGGATGTAGAGGGGCTCGTCGAGTACCTCGAGGAGAAGTGGAGGGACCTGGTGGAGGGTTCGAGCAGGTTGCTCACCGGGATGAAACTGCTTTACAGCATAAGGAAGTTCATCCACCAGGAGAAGGCGCCCGAGGGCTTCGACCTCTACAAGCTATTGTTCAACGTGATCGTTAAGAGGAGTTATGAGGCTCTCGGGGAGATACACTACAAGCTACTGTTCCTAGGCCAGATGCACTTCATGGACTTGTACAACTACGATATCCAGAGAGTCCAGAGGTGCAACATACACTACGCGGTGCCCGATGGGAGGCTCATACCCTTCTGCGCATTCAACATATTCGAGGACATATACAGGGAGAAAATCCACAGAGAGAACAGCATAAGCCTCGTAGAATACAGCAGGAAATACGGGTTGCCCGAGGGGATTGTAACAAGGAAGTACATTAGGGATAGACGTAAGCTGGAATCAACCGAGATCTATAAGAAGACTTACGAGGGCATCCTAGAGCTGGTTAAAAAGTGATTGAGCCCCTCGGATTATTAGGGTTTTTACCCCATCCCCAATCCCGGTTAGAGCATGTTTAAATGCCTGGTTATAGCGGGGACACCGGGTGTAGGTAAGACCAGTGTTGCAAGGATTATCGCGGAGAAAGTCGGGGGTCTCCAAGTTGATTTAAGCGAGCTGGTCGTCAGCGAAGGCCTCTACGAGTATTTCGACGACCAGACGGGAAGCTACGTCATCGATGAGGCAAGGGTTTCCAGGAGGGTTAAGGAGATATGTAGCGGTGGAAGGCCGGTTGTAGTCGCAACACACTACCCAGAGGTGCTGGATGAGGTTATCGTTGACAAGGTTGCTGTCCTGAGGCTGAACCCGGTCGTGCTGTGGGATAGGTTGAGGTCTAGGGGTTGGAGCGATAGGAAGGTCGCCGAAAACGTCATGGCGGAAGTGCTTTCAGTAGTGTTGTCTAATGCGATCTCAAAATTCGGGGTTGAAAGAGTTGTCGAGGTTGACACGACAGGGAGAAGCATAATAGAGGTTGCCGATGAGGTTCTGGAGAAGGTTTCCAAGGGTTATACCCAGGAGAAGTTCATAGACTGGCTGAACACCGTTGACCCGGGTTTCCTAGAGGAGCTGGAGAGGGTTTTGTCTAATGAGCAGGAAACCTAGATTCTTCAGGTTGATGAGCTGGGGTGAAGTGAGGCGGGTTATAGACTCCGCCGACGTAGTCCTACATGTTCTGGACGCCAGAGACCCTGTCTCAACGTTCAGCAGGAGGGTTGCGGAGATCGCCCGCGAGCAGGGTAAGCCGATGATACTCCTCCTCAACAAGTCTGATCTAGTGCCGAGGGAGGTGGCTGAGGCTTGGAAAAAACGCTTCTCCAGGGAGGGCTACACGTGTGTCTACGCATCTGCCACCAGGCGCCAGGGGACACTCATATTGAGGAGGACTATTAAGAGGGTGGCGCCACACCTACCCGTCACAGTCGCGGTGGTGGGCTTTCCCAAGACGGGCAAGTCCTCTATAATCAACGCTTTGAAAGGCAGGCACTCGGCACCAACAAGCCCCTACCCTGGGTCGCCGGGGTATACTAGGGGGTTCCAATTCATAAGGGTTGACAAGGATATCCTCCTAATTGACACGCCTGGCGTGATCCCAATTGAGGGAGACCAGCTTGAGAGGGTTGTGAGGGGGACACCAGTCGAGCTCCTAGACGACCCTGTAGGAGTTGCCAGTATGCTGGTTAAAAGAGTGCTGGAGAGGAATCCCGAAGCCATTAAACAAGCCTACGGTATCGAGTCTAAAGACCCCGATGAGATCCTGAGCATCATCGCCGCCAGGCATGGGTGGTATTATAAGAAGACTGGAGAGCCCCTGTTAGAGGAGGCTGCACGCAAGGTTATTAGAGATTTTCACGATGGGTTGATACCATACTTCGTAGACCCAAGGGAGCTCCCGGGGTGAACCTGCCCCATGGCTGTAAAGGTTAGGGTTCCAGGGGAGGGTGAACGCATGGTTGAGGGGGTTTCGAGCGTGAGGGAGCTCCTGGCTAAAATAGGTTTCAGCGGGGAGGAGGTCGTCGTTTTGAAGAACGGTTTAATCCTGACAGAGGAGGATCCTCTCGAGGACGGCGACGAGGTCGTGGTTTACGTGGTGAAGTCGGGTGGCTGAGGAGGCCGGTTTAAGCGATTTCGAGAAAGAGCTCTATAGCAGGCAACTAGGGCTGATAGGGACAGAGGGGCAGCTCAAGCTTAAGAGAGCTAGGGTTCTCGTAGCGGGTTTAGGCGGCCTGGGCTCCGCTGTAGCGATCTACCTAGCCGCTATGGGTGTTGGAAGCCTCGTCTTAGTGGATAGAGAGGTCGTCGAGCTAAGTAACCTCCAGAGACAGGTTTTGTACAACCTTGAGGATTTAGGTAAGCCTAAACCCCTTGTAGCCGCGGAGAAGCTGAGGAGAATCAACCCCCACCTTAGGGTAGAGGCCTTGCACACAGAGGTCTCGGAGGAAGCCTTGTTGAAAATAGATGCCGACGTCTACGTTGACGCACTAGACAACTGGCCTGCGAGGTTCACCCTTGACAAGGTGGCCTGGGCTAAGGGTAAGCCCCTGGTTCACGGGGGTGTTAGAGGCTTCTACGGCCAAGTAACTGTCATAGTGCCCGGCGTCACCCCCTGCCTGAGAGCCCTCTTCCAGTTTACGGGTGAAACCAGGGAGGAGACGCCGCTCCAGGTCTTCCCAACTACACCTGGGATTATAGGTTTGATCGAGGCATTGGAGACCGCTAAAATCATCCTAGGGGTTGGTAGCACTTTAACCAACAAGCTTCTGATCTTTAATGGTCTCCAACCCTCTTTCGAAATAATCGAGTTCAAGCCTGACCCTAAAATGCTGGAGAAATGCTGGAGCTAGGCTAGCCGCCCATCTCGGGTGTGATGAAAGTAACCCTATCACCATCCCTAAGCCTGTAGCCGGGGTCTATCACAGGCTTATCGTTTACGAAGGTGACGAAGACATAATGCCCCTGAGCATACCTCTTGTATATCCTCGGGTTCAACTTCTCGGATACCGTCTTCACAAGGTCGCTTATTGTCGCCTCCTCCGGGAGTTCCACATCCATCGAGAAGACCCCGGACATTTCACTGGCCCTACCCGTGAACACAACCTTCACTCTCATATTCAGCCACCAGGGGCCTCCTCCACAACTATAACATTGTCACCGGGTCATATAAGAGCCCCCTGGTCTTCCGCAAGCTTGTCGTTTACTAGAACCAGGATTCTATCCCCACGCCCATGTCAACGAGCTTCCTGACAAGCTCGCCTAGGGTTATCGAATCTGCCTGAAGCTCGAGTAACCTCCTGGAAGGTAGGATTAATACTTTAATGGGCATAAGGGGCTACCAGCTTCCCACCGTTAGAACCCAGGCGATCGATACTATTATCTGTACGGTTGTAGTTAGCAATGCGATCTTCAGCCACTCAGCCCAGCCTATGTTAATCCTGTTCTTCTCGCTTAGCCCCACCGCTATTATGTTGGCTGAGCTCCCTATCGGCGTGTAGTTCCCGCCGAAGACACCGCCGTAGAGTAGAGCCCAGTAGACTGCTGTCGGACCCCCCATCGAGACGATCGTCTTGGCTACCGGCGTCAACGCGACTATAACCGACAAGTTATCTAACACGGAGCTGAGCATAGCTGAGAGCACTAGTATCAACGTGGAGAGGAACTGGAATGAGACAGTGCCACCCCAAGAGCTCATGAGGACTGTTAGGTATGCTAGCTTCGAGGCTGTGCCAGACCATGAGAGCGAGTAGCCCAGCATGAATAATGCGATGAAGAAGATTATCGAAGGCCACTCGACACCCTTCTCAAGCGCCTCACCCATCCTGGAGACCCCGAAGATCAGCCCGGATACTATTATCAGCAAGTAGGGGATGAAAGCCAGGAGTGAGTGGGGGTCGACTTCCAACCCGCCTAGCATGCTTATTAATCGGGATAGGTGATCGCTTATGCCTACTAGGATTAGGAAAGCTGTTAGTATCGCCAGGCCCCCTTTAATCCTGGAGTAGTCTGCATGGGACAGCGAGGTGTAGAATGAAGTAGCCATCTTAGCCGTTTTTTCAATGCTCACCCTCCGCTTCAACTCGGAGAGATACTCCCTCTCCATCACGGAGAACAAGGCGATCAACAACCCTAGGGCGAGGAGGGAGAGCGGGAGGGCCTTGAGAATGAACGAGGTTATGCTCAGGTTGGCTGTAAACGCCAGGTATATCCCAATTGGGTTCCCCACCGGGAGGGCGACGCTACCCGTGTTAGTCGCGAGAACCGAGAGTATTATGAGGGGTTTAACGTCGTATTGCGTGATCCTGTATATGTCGAACACGAGCATTAACACGTAGGTTATACTCGTAACCTCGCCGACAGCCATGGCTAGAAACCATGATAGCAGTGACAGAAAGGCTACTAGTAGAACCGGACTCCCCCTAGAAGCCTCGAGGACTTTTATCGCCAGGTACTCGAAGACCCTCATGGAGGTTAAAATATACGCTAGCACCATACTGCCAATTAGAAACAATATTAGATCCCATTCAACACTGCCCACCATTAGCTGGGGGGACATCACGCCCAGGAATACTATGGCTGAAACACCGAGTAGAGCAGCATAGTACCTGTACTCCATGGAGATAGCCGTTAAGGCTATTACAACCAGGAAGAAGCCTAGGCTGGCTCCCTGCTCTATAATAGACCTGGTGGAGTTGATCAAGAGGGGGCTCCCGCACCCCCCTCTCAGCTTGCACCAGGCGTCTATTATGGTCTCCCCAACCCCGTTGTAGGGGATTCTTATAAGATACATCGCTGCGAAGGAGACGGCGAGGATTATAATCGAGACGAGTATGCTCTTCCTAGCGTTGTCCATGGCAACCATCCTGGTGAAGGCATTATTGCAG
>JAEMPJ010000046.1 GCA_022759365.1 Thermogladius sp.
AAACTTGGCGGGACGATGAGGCTTGGCGCTCACAAGATAAACTTGGAGAGAGGTAGCTTGATATGGAGGCTGTACGGTGTGACGCCCATCTACGAGAGGTTTAGACACCGCTACACCTTGAACCCGAGGTACGTGGACAAACTCAGCGAAGCGGGTTTGAAGCCCTCCGGCTGGAGCGACGAGGGCTTCGTGGAGGTAGTGGAGCTGGCGGATCACAAGTTCTACGTTGGAGTACAATTCCACCCCGAGTTCAAGAGCAAGCCGCTGAACCCGAGCCCAGTCTTCACTGGTTTCATCAGGTCTATCCTCGAGTGAGCGATAAAAACCGGTTTAACAATACTCATATCGGAGCCGGGGTGCCCGAGCGGCCTAAGGGGGTAGGCTCGAGTTCCGGCATAGGAGAGACCTACTGCCCCATACGGGGTACGCGGGTTCGAATCCCGCCCCCGGCGCTCACCAACCGGTTTCTACTTTAAAAAAGCGCCATCCTAATCTAATTAAGTAGGGTGCGGGGGTGCCCGAGCTAGGTCAAAGGGGTCGGGCTCAGGACCCGATGGCGTAGGCCTGCGTGGGTTCGAATCCCACCCCCCGCACTAATAGAAAGATAGAAAGCTAGAAGAAGGGTTTCCTTCCTAGAAATTATTCAAGGAGTAGGTTTTCTAGCCGAGCTCGGCGACGATCTCAGCCTTATCCTTCAATATCAAGGCCTTACCGCCGGTCGGCTTGACCAGGATGGTGCCGCAGACCTTGCACCGGGCGGGGTATGTTGAATGGCTGAAAACAATGTTCTCAGCTCCACAGGTCTTGCATATAACACGGTAGAACCTGCTCCTCGGTTGCGGGACGGGTATCTGCCTCCTCTTCACTACTTCACCACCTCAGTCAGCTCGGCTTTCTTCAACCTGATGCCCTCCCTGTGGATGATGTACCCGCACTCCTTGCACTTCAGCTTCAACACCACCTTCTTCGTGGTCTTAGCGAACCTCTTCTGCTCAGCCTTCCTCTTAGACCCATAGCCCTTCTTCTTCCTAGCGTACCTTCTCTCACCCTCAGCTAGGCTCCTCCTCTTCCCATGTTTGTAGATCGTGACGGTATGCTCTGTATGCCTCCTACACCTCGGGCAGTATGTTACTATCACCTTCGGTATCTTCAAGAGTAAGCACCTCCTCAAATACCATCTTATCAATGTTTTAAAAAGATTACCACCTTTTATTCTTCAGCCTCAGCGCGAAAGCAATATTGTTTGTTGCAATGTGGAGTAAGAAGATCACAAGGAGAGATAAGGCTATGAGGAGTGGTTGGGAAGCGAAGTCCCTGTCTAAGAGAAGGTAGAGGATAGTTGAGGCCACTGCGAAATCAAGCTGGTCTACTACGGGGAGGGGGTCGCCTGGCTTTATATTCAGCCTCCTCTTAAGGAAGGCGCCCGCTAGATCCCCGGCTAGAGCTGTGACTACACCGGCCATGTTTAAGAGGGTCGTGTAAAAACTCTCGAAGACTATACCTGTGATGCTCGAGGACATGAAGCCCATGATCAACCCGGCTGTAAACCCCTCCCACGTCTTATGAGAGCCGAAAACAGGTTTCCCGTCAATGAAAAACCTCCCAGAGTCTATCAGCTTTTCGCCTCGAACCAGCACGGGAGCGCTGTTTGCCACCATGGGGGACAAGTAGTATCTCAGTATAAAGCTGGCTAGGTCTACGAGAACCTGGCTGTTAGAAGACAGCACCAAAATCACCTATCCTGAAATACAGCTTGAGGCTTCTACCAGGCGGCTTCTCAAGCCTAATAAATCTCTTAGAGTCCTCGAAGTTTACTTGGAAGATGGTATCGAAGTAGAAGTCGAGTAGTTTAAACCCGGAGGCCTCCAACTCCCCTGACTCCCCAACCCTAACCTGGGCTGAGGCAACCACTCTACCACCTCTGAGACTGTAATCGTAGAGCCTGGCGAGAGTAAATAAGAATTTAGACGTCGCATCGTTCCTCGTCGCGAGGGGCCTGTATAGGGCGTTGACACTGTCTATGAAAATATATTTGAAGAGGGGTGTAGAGGATACTTTCAGCATTAGTTCTATAAACTTGTCGAAGTCCACGAGGTCGGCGAACTCCACGTTACTGAAGTTCTCGTTCGCCCTAGCTATCTTGTCGTAGTGTAGACTCCCCTCTGTGCTCACGTAGATGCACTTTCTAGACGGGGCACACAGCTCGCGTGCTAGGCTGATCAATATATTTGTTTTACCTGAGGCGGCGGGCCCATAGAATAAGGTTGTCGGCGAGCTCGAGATAACCTTAATCAATACTCCTGGAATCCTGCGCAACAACTTATACCTCTCTCGTTGTATCACTTTGCTTCAAGTTTAATACTCTATTAAACCTCTAGTTAACCTTGGCGTTAATGGAAGCAGACGATGGAAACGTGGTTGTCTTGCTTTCTAGGAGACTGGTTGTAGCAGTCTACGACCCGAAGTGGTTTATGGAGGTAGTTGAGAGGCTGAGGAGGCGGAGCCTACCATTCTCCTTCTACTACACAGTGGAGGAGCTACCCGAGTACAGTGTTGTCTACACAGACTCAGACGAGATTTTGAGAGAGCTCGATAGTAGGCGTGATCTAACTATAGTATACGACCCTGAGAAGACGTGCAGGGGCCTGGAGAAAGCTGTTTTAAACACCATGTTCAGGGAGGAGTACACGTTGCTCACAATAGGCATAGACCCCGGTTTGACACACGCTTACATTGCTCTAGGGGACTCTATGCTCTTGGAGTGGGGTTTCGCAGAACAGGTGGTTGAGAAGGTGAGGGAGCTGGTGGAGTGTATTCCAGCAAAAAGTAAGGTAGTGAGGGTTGGAGGTAATAGTAGGGGACTTGAGATCGCGAAGGGTGTCAAGGATAACCTGAGGGATATAAGAGTTGAAATCGTGAGCGAGTACAATACGACTCCCTCCCATAGCAGGGGGGTTGATGGCTTGTATAGGGGTCTTAGAAACATCCTTGCCAGGCAACCCTACCTTAAGAGGAACAAGGACATCATAGCGGCTTTGAAGATATCCCTGAAGCAAGGGGTGGAGGTAGTCTAGTCTGGAGCCGGCGTGATGGCAAGAGTAGGTTAATAATGGAGCCGGCGTGATTTATTTACGGGTTATCATATAGGTGTGGTGTTTGACAACCTTAAAGAGCCTCCTAGACTCCGTATCGAAGAGAAGCGATACCTACGTAGCGGGGGAGCTTGAAGCAGAGTATGAGCCTACGAGAATAGTATACAAGCACCCGGATAAGAGGGTTGTCTTCAAGATTAAGGGCGGTAAGTGGGTTTGCCTCTCGAATATTTTCAGGAGTAGGCTAGACGTCTACGAGCTCTTCAACGTGGGGGGAGATATAGAGTTATATGAGAAGATCTTGAGGGCTTACTACAGCCCCGCACCCCTTGAAGTAGACGACTTCGACAAGTACTACGCTAGAGTAGACTTCACGTTACGAGACCTACCGTTCATAAAGTTCTACCGCGAGGACGGCGGCATGTACCTGACGAGCGCTGTCTTCATAGCCTGCCTGGAAGGCGTCTGCAACTCGAGCTTCCACAGGGTTATGTACATAAGCGAGGACAAGGCCACCCTTAGGATCGTCCCGAGGCACCTGTACTACATGGTTAAGAAATCGCACGAGTCGGGGAGAGACCTCCCGGTCGCAATGGTTCTAGGCCTCGACGTCTACCAGGAGCTGGCTTCAGCCATGAGCCCGCCCTACGGTGTATTCGAAGTAGGTATAGGGGCAGCCTTGAGCGGGGTGAACAAGGTTGTTAAGACACCGGTCTTCAAAATACCTGTACCGGTTACATCCACGCTTGTTGTAGAAGGCGTTATATCAAGGGAGGAGGAGTGGGAGGGGCCTTTCGTCGATATACTAGGATTAGCTGACGAGAGGAGGAGGCAGCCTGTTTTCAAGCCCGTAGCATACTACTCGACCGTGGCAGGCGAGCCCATCTACCACGCGATAGTCCCCGCGACATCAGACCACTTTACTTTAATGGGGTTGCCTAGAGAGCCTTTGATATACGAGAGTGTGAGAAGAGTCTCGCCGGGCGTCAAAAGGGTTAGGCTGAGCCCAGGGGGAGGTAGCTGGCTGATAGGGGTTATCTCGATAGAGCAGTCGACGAGGGGGGAGGCGCTGAACGCTGCTCTAGCAGCTTTAACAGGGCACCCTAGCATGAAAGTCGTTGTAGTAGTCGACGAGGACGTCGACGTAGACGACCCTCACCAGGTTGAATGGGCTATAGCCACGAGGAGTAAGCCAGGTGAAGACGTCGTCGTATTGAGGGGGGCTAAAGCGAGCACGCTGGATCCTAGGAGTCCTAACGGCGTTGGGGATAAACTGATAATAATAGCGACGAAGCCCCTGGATGAGCCGTGGAGCAAGTACCGGAGGGTAAACCCGCCTTAAGAGCGCGGCTACACGCCGGTTTTATAGAAGAGCAACCCTATTCTAGACTATCCGGGCTTGGACTCAAGGCCTCCTAGGAGCTAGGGGGTGCCTCCTACGCCGTCTCTCAAGCTCTCTAGAGGGGAGGGTGTTAAGGTATTCGGGCCTATGACTCTCATGCTTAAATCGGGTTCAATAGAGATTCTGGGCAAGAAGGTCAGAGTCGGCGAGAGAATCATAGTTCACAAGCTTAAAAGCTACCCTGTTATCGCGTTAGAGGACTCCGAGATAGATCTAACGATGGTTAACGAGGCTCAGATAAAGAGGCTGGAGGAGGATGAAGCCTACTTTAAATGGGTTAAAGTCGCGGAGGAGATCGCGGGTACAGGGGGGAGGGTTGTAGTAGTCCTGGGGGAGGTTGACTCGGGTAAATCCTCTTTCACAACACTCGTCTTGAACAAGGCTTTGGAGGCTGGTCTGAAGCCAGCTCTAGTAGACGCGGATGTCGGGCAGGCAGATGTGGCGCCCCCAGGGTATGTTTCTCTAGCATACCCGGATGAGCAGGTTTTATGGAATAGGAGCCTGAAACCGGTTAGAATGCTGTTTGTAGGCGATATAAAACCCCAGAAGAGGAGTGATGCCATTATAGCCAGTGTTAAGAGGCTTGTTGAAACCGCTCTCTCCGACGGGCGATCCCCTGTAGTAGTGGACACAGATGGCTGGATTAAAGATGTAGGGGCCGTCCTCTACAAGTTCAGGCTAGTGGCCGAGGTCAAACCAGATTTCCTGGTGTATATGGGTGGGGCGGACACCTGCTTCAAGTTGTTTGAGAAAATGGGTGTGAGGTATAGGTTGCTGGGCTCGCCGGCCGTTAAGAAGACTAGAGACAGGTCTGAGCGGAGGGAGTATAGGAGTGACAGGTATAGGGAGTTCTTCGCAAACGCCCCCCTTGTAAAACTCAGCATCGACGAGTTGTTGATCCTAGACATACCTGTACTCCAGGGGCTGAAGACGAGCCTTGGGGATGAGAGGGTTGTATATAGTAGCCTGCTCGCCGGGAAATATTTTGTGGTCGCGAAAGGTGATGCTAGAAGAGTTTACGAGGACTTATCTAGCACTCTTGGCAGAGACAAAGTAGTAGTCTACCCGTACGGTTTTGAGAGAGGGCTGTACGTATCCCTTGTCGATGATTCAGGGCTGGAGTGCCCGGGGCTAATCGAGAGGGTTGACTTCAGCTCGAACACCCTCTACGTGAGAACACCATGCACAGGCATTAAGCCAAGACTGATTAAAGGCTCATCCATCAGGCTCACAGAGGATTTCCATGAAGAGTATATTGATAAATCCGCGTGGGAGTCGCCGGGGCAGGATCACACGGTTACCCCAGCTCCACCGGGTTAGCTGTGGGAAACCGCCTGCTTCCCGTGGTATGTGTTTCCGGGTACAACTCGTTTAATTGGGTAGTCAATCCTAGTGCAACTGGGGGTTTCAGAGAGATGTTTTTGACTAGGGAGCAGGAGAGGATGCTGAACGGGGAGTACGGTTGGGCTGTCGCAAAAGCTATGGCCATTATCGTGAAGACAGGTGAGGTTCTAGGCGCCTCCCGGCTTGTCGAGATATCACACGCCCATGTTTCAGGCGTCTCGTATACGAATATACTCGACCCAGGCCTGGACTTCGTAAGGAGGTTGTTCCTCAGCGGCGGCAGGGCCAGAGTCTACACGACAATCAACCCTGGTTGCGTGGACTACTCTGGTTTATCGAGCCTGATAGACGGGTCTTTCAACGAGAAGCAAGCCGTTATCGACGAGTCGCTTATTAGAATGGGCTTCAAACCTGTTTTCACCTGCATACCCTACTATCATAGACCCCCGTCTCAAGGCGAGTTCCTTGCCTGGGGGGAGAGCAGCGCTATCGCTGTGGCGAACAGCTACTACGGAGCTAGCTCTAACAGGGAGGGGGGCCCCCTCGCTTTGGCGGCCGCTTTAACAGGCTACACGTATTACGCAGGCCTACACATACCCGAGAACAGGGTTGCGAGAGTTGTCGTGAGAGTAGACCCATCGGCCTCGAGGAATCCCGGGGCGCTGGGTCTATGGATAGGCGAGAACATTAGGGAGATACCCTTATTGAAAGGCTTCAACCCGCCTCTATGGGATTTGAAGATAATGCTCGCAGCCTCAGCGGCCTCGGGCTCCCACGCGTTTATCGCGGTTGAAAAAATCACGCCACGAGGCTTCTACAAGGTGGATCCCCTGGAGAAGGTTGAAGTAGAGTGGAGGGATCTCGAGAAATATATTGGCTTAGAGCCCAGCGGGGGGAGTGTCCTAGGCTACCTCGGCTGCCCCCACCTCCACCCCTGGGAGTTCCACCTCGTCTACGAGTATGTTAAGAGGAGGGGTAGGTTGCCTGGGAGAAATAGGCTCCTCCTCACAATACCCCTCGAGGTCTACGAGAGGTACCGGGACAAAGTCCTATACCTCCGTAGCCTTGGAGTGGACGTGGCCGCCGGGACGTGCCCGGTGGTTTCAAGGCTTACGAGGAGGTTCGACCACCTCGTCACCAACTCGGGTAAAGCAGTCTTCTACTTGAGCAAGCAGCTGAAAATCAACTATTACCTAACCGAGACTAGGAGGGTGCTTGAGATTGTCTACGCTTAGACTCCAAGTTAAAGTGCTAGTGGACGGGGATTGCCGGGCCCCCCTCTACCTCTACAACGGGTACGTGAGCTTCTTCGGCGAGGTAGACCCGGTCAACGGGTTGCACAGGGCTACGGGAGAGGGTATTTCAGGTAAAGCGTTCGCATTCAAGGGAGGGAGGGGGAGCACAGTGGGCTCCTACGTGATATACGCGTTGAAGTACTACGGCAAGCAACCCGCCTGCCTACTAGTCGAGGAGGTCGAGCCGATTATAGTGACTGGTTGCGTTATGGCAGACATACCTTTGTTCCAGGTTGAAAAAGGTTTTTTGAGTAAAATAGGCTTCAAGAGGGGATTGCTAGTCCACGAGAGGGGTAGCAATTATGTTGAAATCGAGTACGAGTAGCAGAGGGCTCTTCATAGTCCTGGAGGGGCTAGATGGATCGGGCAAGACCAGTATAGCACTAGCCCTAGTAGACAAGCTGAATAGCCTGGGGTTCAAGGCGTTGTACACTTACGAGCCATACGACTCGCCGGTCGTTAGAATTGTTAAAAACGAGTACTCCGACATCAGGGACGCATACATAGACGCTTTAACCTACGCTCTAGACAGGCTGATCCACTGGAGGAAGATAATAGAGCCGGCGCTAAGGGAGAAGAGCATCGTGGTCTCCGACCGCTATTTCTACAGTAGCGTGGCGTACCAGACGGCTTCCGGCGCACCCTACGAATGGGTTCTAGAAGTCAACAAGCATGCCCCGAGACCGGACTTAGCGATATACCTGGACGTGGAGCCTGAGAGAGGGCTTGCGAGGAAGAGGGGTTTAACATCGAGGTTCCCAGAGTACGAGAGGCTGGATTTCCTGGTGAAAGTTAGAGAAGTCTACCTGAGGATGGTTAGAGAGGGTCTCCTCACACTAGTAGACTCTAATAGGGGTTTAAGCGAGGTTTTCGATGACGTGTGGAATACTGTGAGGAGGCTTTTACCCTAAGCGGTTTCGCCAGCGGCCTGCTTTGAGGATAGGAGCCTTTTGATCCTCCTAACCCTCTCAACCACTTCAAGCCACTTGATCAGATCCGTCGGCTCGATCTCACTTCTCTCAGTGATCATAGCGTTCATCTCCATCACAGCCCTCTCCTCGATCCTATCAAGGGTTAGAGCCAGGCTAACAGTGGTTTTAACCTCCCTGGCCTCTTCATCTGATTTTACGACGTAGACCCTCCCGTGCACAGGGCACACCACCTCACCTGTCTTAGTCTTGAACAACGGTAGGTGGCAGCCTGGCATAGGACATGTCTCGGGGAGCATTACAGCACCGGATTTTATCAGCTCAGCCATCTTCTTAACCGGGTCTACCTCGGGTTCAACCAACCCGCTCACTCCCCTGGAGTCGAATGATTATATAGGATTATAATCATGAATGTGATAGAGAGTAGCACTCGAGGGGGGTGTCATGGCGAGAGTTCTGGACAACACTGCTAAAATCAATAACGCGATATTCCTACTACTATCCGTAATAAACGACACGGCTGTCCCGAGGAATATAAGGAGGGCGGCTACAGAGGCGCTAAACTACCTGAGGAATGAAACCCTCACCCCCGGCGTCAAAGCCGCTAACGCTATAAGCGTCTTAGACCAGGTCAGCCAGGATCCAAACATGCCTTTATCGGCTAGAACCAAGATCTGGCAGGTTATAGCCATACTCGAGACTATCCACGACTAGCCTGGTTCAACGGGGTTTGTTTTGCCTAACGTGAGGATACGTGGGATTTCCTCCACAGCTATTACATTTTTACTCGTTTCAAAAGGGTTTAGGGTCGTCCAGGCCTCTGATGTTATTAGGGAGAGGCTTGGCATACCCTTCGACAAGGCCCCAGCCGAGGTAACGGTCAAGGACTCCAGCGAGCCCAGTACGCTTGTAGTACTCGGGAAGAGGGGGGCGGTGGAGGGGGTTGTAGAAGCACTAGTCTCGGAGCTCGAGGACGTTGTCGTCTGGTGGGGTAGGCCAGGCTTACACACAGTGGTTAAAGCGCGTGTCAGCAGGGTTGAGAACGGTAGGTGCATACTCGAGTTGCCCGGGGGCGTGGAGGGGGTACTAGAAGCCTGCGATAGCAGGGAGAACGACTTCCTCGTTGTAACAGTGGTTAAGCCATCTTTCAGGAAGGGTGAGAGGGCGATCGTATCAAGGGAGCTGAGAGTGGACGGGGACTACGTCTCCTTGATCAAGGGGAGTGGTAGAATAGAGTTCTCCGAGTTCATCAGAGACCAGGCTAGGAGAGCAGAGTTGTCTGCTCTAGCCGTTTCGAAGCTGATGGGTTCGGGTATAGGCGTTAGATTCAGGAGTAACAGCCAGTACGCCGAGTTACACGAGATCGCCGCTGAAATAGACTCCTTGGTGAAGCGGCTCGGGGAGATAGATGCCAGGGGCAGGACGGAGGGGTCTATTAATGTAATCCATGAGGGCGAGTCCATAGCCCTGGTCTACCTCGCGTCGCCGGCTAAGACGAGGCTGGACGAGCTCAGGAGTAGAGTAGCCCCCACAGCCGTAGGCCACCACCAGCTCAAGTACATGGGGTTGGGCGAGCTAGTGGATTTCGCCGAGTACCTTCTTGCAAATAGAGCTATCTCGAGGGAGGCTACAGGCCTGCTGTTAAGCTACGTGTTGAATAGTTGTGTTGGGAGAGAGTTCGTATTCAACCAGCGGAAGCTCGACGGCGGGGTCGTCAAACTGACGCCGGGGATCCTCGAGGAGGTTCGCGTGGATCAGGGCTCTGTAAAAGCGGTTTTCAAGAGGGTTCTGAGGTCGAGCGGGGTGTACGATGGGCTGGGTGTGGAGAAGAAGCCTGGGGACGTGGACTACATGGTTGTGGAAACCGGGTCTTGGGTGATATCCCACAACTACTTCAGGGGTGGAACCTACATCGGCTCGTACGTAAACGTGAACACGCCTCCCGACATAGGGAAGGGGGTTGTAGAGTACATGGATCTCGAGGTT
Source organism: Thermogladius sp. (assembly GCA_022759365.1). Classification (GTDB taxonomy): domain Archaea; phylum Thermoproteota; class Thermoprotei_A; order Sulfolobales; family Desulfurococcaceae; genus Thermogladius. The sequence goes on from JAEMPJ010000046.1 coordinate 10,049, forward strand.
GACATCATTGTGAAACCCGGCGGCATAGTCGAGGTAGTGGACTTAGATAAGTTGGAGGAGGCTTCAAGGAGCAAGTTAATCAACGAGAAGCTGTTCAACAAGGCCCTCCAAACAGTTGAATCGGTGAAAAACAACCCTATGGCACATGTTTATAACCCGAGGAGCAATCAAGAGAAGTAAATGGTGCGGGGGTGCCCGAGCTAGGTCAAAGGGGTCGGGCTTAGGACCCGATGGCGTAGGCCTGCGTGGGTTCAAATCCCACCCCCCGCACTAGTGTATAAGCCGGCCTGCTTCAAGAATTGGAGAAGCAACCCTCTCACGCAATACACCCTACGTGTAGGCCGTCCCTCAAGTTAATCCACGTGTTACACCCGACTCGGATAGGGCTTGGTCATGATATTATAC
>JAEMPJ010000005.1 GCA_022759365.1 Thermogladius sp.
CAAGGGTGAGGTGACGAGCGACGTCGCCGTAGCGAACTTGCTAGGGCTAGAGGCTTCCAACTTAGCCCATGTACCTCGCTCAATCCTTGAAGTCATCTCCGAGGGCATTGAATTCAAGGACGGAGACCTCGCCCTACACTGTAATTTCGCCACTATAGACCCCGCAACCCTGAAGGTGATTGACAGGAGGGTTGGCAGGACGCTTACCCGCGGGGAGGCTAAAATACTTGAAAGAGACCTGAATGAGGGGGTCACACTCAACGACGCCTCGTTCACGTTCCGGCATATCGTGGATTATGTTGGAGTGCTGGTTCTGAGAGACAGGAGTATTGAGCTCTCGGACTCCATCACAGACACTGACCCCTGGCGTGAGAAAGACGAGAAAGTCTTAAAGTACAGCAAGCCGCTGTCAGCAGACCAGTCCTCGCTACGTGCGTCAAGCCTCTTGAACGAGTTCACGGATAAGGCTGTGAGGCTGCTAGATAAGCACCCGGTGAACTCGTTCAGGAGGATGAAGGGGCTTCTACCAGCTAATGCTTTGTTGTGCAGGCAACCGGGCAGTAGGCTTCCAAGGGTTGAGAGGGGGTTTAAACAAATATTTGGAACGGAGGGGTGCTTCCAAGCTAGGTTGCCGACTGAGAGGGGGATAGCTCTACTACTAGGGTTGAAGCCCCTCCCCCTACCCCTGGTGGAGCCGTCCGAGAACCTCGGGGCATTCTACTATGAGAGAGCGCGAATAGTCGCGGAAAACCTGAAGAAATGCGATTTCATATATGTCCACATAGACGAGGCCGATGACGCAGCACATGATAGAGACCCCTTGAAGAAGAAGTTCGTGATCGAGACTATAGACGAATTCTTTTTAAAACACGTCTACGAGGCGGCTAGAAGGTTGGGCGCCACCGTCATTATAACAGCTGACCACTGGACTTCGTCGAGGACGGGCCACCACCTTAACAGACCAGTACCAGTGTTGATATATAGGGAGAACCTGAAACCCGGCGGCCCTAAAGTGTTCTCAGAGGATGTTATAGATAAAGGGTTCGAGTTCCGGGTGAACGCTCTAGATTTCCTCAGGAAATTGGCTTCAGGCCAGTTGACCGGTTAGATAACACTCTTTAAGGTGTGAGGAACTTCAAGTCTTTTTTGCTTACCAACAAGTATAGGTTATCGCCCACCTTCAATGTATTGGCCAGGCTTGTTGAGACAAGGGTTATCAACTCGTAGCCTTGGACATTGACGTATATTTCTGTCTCGGAGCCGTAGAATAGTTTGTCTACCAGCTTCCCCTCAAGCACGATATAATCTCCCCCGATCTCTTCTGGTGGTTTAGTATAGACGTGTAGAGTATCTGGCCTTATAGCTACGTACATCTTCCCTTCGGCGACTTCTACGTTGAAGTCTTTGAGGGGGAATTGTCTGCCAAATAGTTCAACTGTATCCTTACCCACCTTCACCTCGAAAATATTCTTGTACCTCAAGAATCTCGCGACGAAGAGCGTCCTAGGCGAGTTGAAGACGCTGTCCGGTGAGCCTACTGCCTCAATCCTCCCCTTATTCATGACTGCTATCCTGTCGCTCAAACTGAAAGCCTCGTCTTGGTCGTGGGTCACGTAGATCGCTGTTACACCTGTCTTACGCTGGATATTCTTCAACTCTCTCCTAAGCTCTATTCTGAGGAGGGCGTCCAGGTTGCTTAACGGCTCGTCTAGTAGGAGGACGTCGGGTTCCCTCGCCAGGGCCCTAGCCAGAGCGACTCTCTGCTGTTGTCCCCCGCTGAGTTGCCTAGGATACCTGTTTTCGAAGCCCTCTAGTTTAACCAGTGAGAGGAGCTCTTTAACCCTCCTCCTTATCTCGCTCTCGCTGTATTTCTTGAGTTTCAGGGGGAAGGCGATGTTCTCGAAAACCGTCATGTGGGGGAATAAGGCGTAGTTCTGGAAGACGAACCCAATATTCCTCTTCTCAGGGGGTAGGTCGTTGACGAGTACTTCACCTATGTAAATTCTACCCTTATCCGGCTTCTCGAAGCCCGCTATCATCCGAAGAGTAGTTGTCTTCCCGCAACCGCTCGGGCCTAGGAGAGTGAAGAACTCCCCTTTATTCACTTCTAGACTAACATTGTCTACGGCTACCGTCGAGCCGAAATATTTGGATACCCCGACGAGCTTGACTTCCTTCAACGAACCACCTCCACGTACCTAGCTAACGCCTTACGGGAAAGGTACGCAACCAGGAAGGATGTCAAGACGCTCACTATTATCACTAGGAGTATAATGGCGCTTGCGTTCCAAGCGTTTTTGAAGAAGTACTGGAATATCGCGATGGTGACAGTCCTATACTGCCATGGCGCTAGCAGGTTGGCCATTTCAAAGTCCCCGAAGGATACTGCGAAGGCTAGTAGCATAGCCCCTATTAAACCATGGTAGATATTGGGGAGGATCACCCTGTAGGTCGCCGTGAGAACACCTGCCCCAAGGCTTCTAGCAGCCTCTATCAGGGTTTTCATGTCTATCATCCTAGCGACACTGTAGAGGTTCCTGAAGACGTAGGGTGAGACTATTGTTAGATGAGCGAAGACGAGTATCCAGTAGGTTCCACCCAGCATTGTCGGCCTATAAACCTCGTATATAGCCAGCGCGATGAGGATGGCGGGCAGCATCAACGGTATTAGAACGGAGACCTCCACAAACGTGTGCACCCACCTACTCCTCTCTCTCAGGAAGAGGAACATTATCACGAGAAGGTATATGGTCACCGAGACAACTGAAGTTATGCTGGCTATCAGCAGAGAAGAGTAGAGGCTTCTCAACACGAACGGGTCTTCTAGCAGGAACTTGATGTTGTTGAGCGTCCACACCTCGGGTAATATGGAAAACTCCCATTTCAGGGCGAAAGCCCCGATCACCGGTACAAACGAGACTAGGAAAATATACGCGATGATTGCGAAGAGAGTTATATAGCTTACGATCTTAGAAAACACGTAGAGGGCGTCGGAGAGCTTCAAACCACGCCACCCGCCACTTTCTTTAAGAGTCTATTGTAGATCAACGCGAGGGGGATTGTTATCATGGCTATATTCATGGCGAGAGCGCTTGCTAGATGCGGTTCGTACGTTACATCGCTGAGCAACATTATTATCCGGAGGGTTATGAGGTTCCCCCCTCCGCCGACTAGGGCTAGAGCAGTACCATACCCGCTTATCGCGATAATAAACGCCTGGATAAAAGCTGCTACAAGCCCTGGGGCTATTACGGGTAGGACGACTCTGAAAATGGTCTGGAAAACCCCTGCTCCTAGACTCCTAGACGCTTCGATCAAAGATTTATCCAGCGATAAGAACACGCCGCTCAGCGTGATCGAGGTGAAGCCTATTAGGAAAGACTGGTATGCGAGTATGAGGCCGCCGTAGCTTCTCACGTTGAAAACATCCGGTAGGTAGAACCCGAAGTATTTTGCGAGGATGTTGGTTAAAATACCCGAGGTGCCTATGAGTATGACCAGCGAGAACGCTATCACTAGTCCCGGGTAGATTATTGGAAGTAGAAGAACCGACCTTATGATGTCCCTCACTGTAGGGGATAGCAGTGTGAAAGCGTATGCCAGCAATGCTCCGAAAAGCGTGCTTAAAGCAGCTGATTCCAGGGAAATAACAACACTATTCTGTATAGAGTTCAAATACGATGGGCTAGAGTAAATCTGGATGAAATTACTGAGCGTGAACGAGGAGCTGCTCCCGCTTGTGAGACTATAGTAAATTGAGACTGCGAAAGGTATAGCTATGAAGAAAACCAACAAGAGGAGGAAAGGTGAGACCAGGAGGACGTCTATTAAAAAAGATTTTGTATTCGGGCTAACCATCTTTCTCCACCCTAACTCTTATCTACTCTTATCTCTTAAACCGCCTTCGCAAGTTTTTCAATATCCACGAGGATTACTGACACCCCAGCCGCAATTACCCCCATGCTCAGCAACGAGCCCTGGGACACGGCGGTGTTTAACAGCTGTTGCCTCAAGTCTTTAACGTATTCTTCGATCAGCGGCAAAGCTTTCTGCAGTAGGTAGGGGTTCACCTTTAGCGATGGGTCTTTCTCTAGTAGGCCTGTGAAGGGAACATTGGTGGCAGGTAGTAGAGACGCTATTGGCAGTACTTCTGACTGCCAGGCGTTCGTGACGTTTTGCATGACCTGTGAGAGGACTCTCTCATCGATAGGCACAGCCTTAGCGTAGGCTGAGGCCGGGGGTAGGAGTTGCTGGAGGAATGAGGGTGGAGTGTAGTCCGTCCTAGAAGGCCTTGCGAAAGCTAGCGTTATCAGCAGGGAGCCTAGATCGGACATTATGAAGTTGAAGAACAACCTGGCGGCATATGGGTGTGGGCCTCCTTTAGCAATTATCATGGCACCAGCCCTGCTAACCGTCCCGTCCTCCGGGATTATGACCTCAGTGTTGGGGAAGCCCGGTGAGTACTTGTACGTTAAGCCGTTGTAGTCGAAGTTTATGAGGATGGGGATCTCGCCCTTCTGGTAGTCGGCTGTGGGTACGAGCGGCGCCACGTATTTTATGTTTCCTATCTGGTGGAGCTTTTTAATAAACTCTAGCCCAGGCCTCCAGTTGTTGATGTCGCCACCGTTAGCGTAGGCGGCTGCTATTATGGTAATCATGCCCGTGGCAGTCTTAGTCGGATCCTGGTAAACGATCATCCCCTTGTAAACCGGGTTGAGTAGGTCTTTCCAAGACTTCGGAATCGGGATACCCCTGGAGTTCAAATAATCGACGTTTACAACAAACGCTATTGTACCGTAGTAGGGTGCGATCCAACAACCATTAGGGTCTTTAAACACGTTTGGTAGAGCGTCGAAGTGGGGTGGTATATAGCAGTCGGTAAGGTTCTCCTGTGCTGCCTTCATCGCGTAGGCTATAGCTAGATCGGCTACATCCGCGTCAGGGTGGCCTTTAGCGGCCTCCAGGGTGGATACTACGACCGCGCTACCCATATCAGTATCCGAGTGTTGTATACCGTAGAGCTCTGTAAAGGTCTTCCACGCTATACCGTAGTGGGCCCATCCGGGAGGCATACCATAGCTTAGAGCAACACCTTCCTGGAGGGCGTATTTGACCAGGTCTGCCTGGCTAATTTGATCATACCTGCTCGGAGGCGGCGGGATAGCGCCTGGGGTTGGAGCCGGCTTATACATGAGGGCGAAGGCCGCTGTCTCCGCGATTATCACTATGATTAGAATTAACGATATTAACTTCCACTTATCCAAACGGATACCCCCAATATCGCTTTACTAGTTCATATAACTTATTCGCCTAAAGCATAATATAAGGTTTGGAATAGTGGTGTTTAACCCGTGTTGAAACATATATTTCAAGAACTCTTTTTACGGGGCCGTGGAAATTCACTGGAGTGGGGATCGGATGAGTAGAGTAGAACTCTTGTACAAGTTGGCTGACTCCATAAAAAACGATAAACTCAGAAGTGTTGTCTACCAATACTTGAACAAGGTTTTGGATCCGAAAGTCGAGAAGTGTGTTGAGTTCGAGGAGGCGCCTGGAGAGATCGAGGAGCACCACTCGTATCCAGGAGGCTTATTAGAGCACTCTTTAAGCGTAGCCTACATCTCTTCTTACATAGCAGACCTCTACGAGAACGTATACGGTTTTAAAATAAACAAGGATTTAGTCATAGCTTGCTCTATTCTCCACGACGTATACAAGGTCTTCGAGTTCGAGGTAGACAATGGCCTGATAGGGAGGTGTAGAGACTACTACTATCCCCATGACGCGAGGTTGTCCAGCGAGATCCTCGTGAGAGAGGGGCTCCCGGAGCTCGCTAAGTGTATTACAGAGATACACGGGTACTACGGGTATACGAGCATTGAGTCGCTTATAGTGGGTTTATCGGATATCCTGGACGCCAAGTTCCACAGCATAATCCAGGCGAAGATCAGGAACTATCTTTCAAGAGTTGGTAAAGGGGGGTTGAAAGAGTTCTACGAGTTTATGAAGAGCAGAGAATGGGTTAAAAAGGACGTCTTGGAGAGAATTTTAATTACGCCTCCCTGAGGAGCTTCTACTACTAGGGGAAAAGAGGTAATATTTTCCGTCAGGGCATCCAGGGAGCTGTAATTCAGGGCTGACCGACTACTTTATGTTGAATTTCTCCTCCGCCTCTGTGAAGACCTCGTCGAATATTTCGAGCGCCTTGTCTATCGTCTCGTCGCGTATGACTAGGGGTGGTGATAGGGCGAACCTGTTCCCCAGGTAGCCGGCTCTCTTCACCAGCATCCCCTTCTGGAGGAGCCTCATGGTCATCCACTTCGTCTCCTCCGTCGCCGGCTTCTTGCTGTTCCTGTCTTTAACGAATTCGACGCCTATGTACAGGCCCTTCCCCTCCACGTATCCTAGTATAGGGTGCTCCTGCATTAGATCCTGGAGCCCCTTCAGGAATTTCTCCCCTTTAACCTGTGCAAGGTATGCTAGGTTCTCCCTCTCCATGATCTCGATGGTCTTCAACGCTGCCGCGCACCCAAGCATGTAGCCGGCGAAAGTGCTGGAGTGGGCTCCAGGGCCCCAGCTATCCATTACCTCCGCTCTACCTATTGTTGCTGAGAAGGGGAGGCCGTTTGCGATAGACTTGGCCACCATGATGACATCCGGCTCTACACCGGGGTAGTGGTCTACAGCCCACATCCTACCGGTTCTAGCCCAACCAGTCTGGATCTCATCCACCATGAATAAGATATCATATTCCCTCGCGATCTTGTAGAGTCCTGGGAGCCAGTTGTCAGGTGCGACCATGTAGCCTGCTGCGCTCTGGTAGGGCTCTATGAGGAAGGCGGCTACGTTGGTTGACTTGCTGAAGGGGTCTCTGAGGCCGTAGTAGGTGTGGCTGAGCATGTAGTCGACGAGGTGCAGGCAGTCCTCGGCGCACTCCTCGCATGAATCGGCCTTGGGGTTGCATGGGCATCTATAGCAGTAGGGGAAGGGTATTCTGACCACGCCTATGTCGGCTCCCATAATAGGGTAGTTCTGGCTCCAGGTGGAGAAACTCGTGGTGAAAGGCACTGTCCCTATGGTTCTCCCGTGGTAATCCCCCCACTGGGTTATTATTATCGGCCTCCCCGTGTAGTACCTGGCTATCTTGATCGCGACCTCCACCGCGTCTGAACCCGATAAGCCGTAGAAGACCTTCTTCTTGAACTTGCCCGGGGTTATCTCTACCAGTTTCTCCCCCAGCTTGATTCTGACCTCGCTCAGCATCTCGGAGTACTGTACAAGCTTGTTGAACTGTTCTATGATCGCGGCTAAAACCTCTTTCCGGTGGTGTCCTACATTACTGACAGCGAAACCCGCCATCATGTCGATGTACCTACGCCCATCAGCGTCGATGATAATAGCGTCTTCAACAGCCTCCTCGACTATTGGCGGGGCATCGTACATGCTGAAGGGCATTGCTCCAAGGGACTCCACTTCTAGAGCCCTCTTCAGCAGTTCGATGGATCTAGGGCCGAAACCCCATTTCTCAGCGTTCTCCAGTATCTTCTTCGGGTCTGGTATCATCTTCAGCTTTGATTCAATAGTGTCTATAATCTTCGGCAATTCCAACACCCTCAGATTAATCAACTGTTTTTTGAAAGTATTAACTAAGATTCATTAGACCCAGGGCTGATTTGGAGGATACAGGGAAAGAAGCTAAATGGCCTCAAACTCTCCCGCAATAGTCTTCCTCACTTCATCCGGCAGGAATAGGAAAGCGTGGACTCGCGTCCCACTCTTCTCGATGATTTTATCGTAGACATCTCTGAAAGTCGCTAGGAGGAAGACGCCTGGAACCTCGCATTTCTTGCGTGATGCGTAGTCGATTAGAGTCATCACTGTCGCCCCGGTCCAGGCTATATCGTCTACTACGACAACCCTCTTACCCCTTAATTCGCCCCCTAGGGGAAATGTGATATATCTCTTAATTCTAGGCCCCCACGCGTAGACGGGCGTGTACTTGTAAGGAATGCTGTGCCCTCCCCTGATAATTATATCCCTCAACCCGTAGACAAGAGGGGATTTTATTCTCACGGCTATAGCCTGCGCTAGAGCGAGGCCGCCGCCCTCTATTGTCAGGATGTAGTCGAAGGGTTGCCTGCCTAGACTCTCGAGGAACTCGTATACAGCGCAATCCAGGAGTTCAGGGCATTTAAATGTAAGGTTGTTCATCTCTGGGAAGGGGTATGGTTGTTTAACCAGGCAGTCCTCCACAACACTCTTGTAGTCGACTCCCTTAAGCTTCTCGTTGATCTCCCTCATCCTGGGTTTACTGGGCTTGATATGCATGTTGATGTACTTGCTTAGAGTAGTTAAATCGACCTGGAGGGTGTCCGCGAGCTCCCTCAGCCTCATGGTCTTCCTGGACGCGTTAACCCTACAGTAGAACTCTGCCTCGACTGCTAGGTTCTCGACTTGTTTTAAGCCGATCAACCCTCGAGCCCTACTCATCTAGTACCTTAATGCTTCTATAAATACTTTTCAATTTTCTATAAACGCCGTAGAGCCTATTATAGTACTCCGCTAGCTCGGCCACAGGCTTGTAAACAGACTCGTAGTCAACCAGCCTCACAGCATCCTTGAAACCAATACTCCCGGAGGCGATCGCCGCTATCACAGCTGCGCCGTATGGGGATAGGTCTTTTACACGAGGCTTTTTCACATCTATGCCCACGATGCTCGATAGGATGGTGTTGAAAACCCTGGAGGCGGATAAGCCGCCTGAGACGACTAGCTCCCTGACACCCAACCCCATGGTTGAAGCCAGCTCCAGGGCTTCCCTAACCCATAAGCCGACTCCCTCGTAGGCTGCTCTAAGAAGCTCCACTGGTGTCGTCGCCAGGCTTAAACCGTAGAGGAGGCCTCTGGCGGAGGAATCCCAGTCGGGGCTCCGGGAGCCGGCTAGGTATGGTATTAGCACGAGACCCGGCCCTCTCTCAAGCCTGATTTCACCCTCGAGGCCCCTCTCACTCCTAGTTAACTCTAGTATCTTGTCGACTGTTAGACCGGCTGCGGGAAGGGATGCTTCGAGAACGTACATGCCTGGCACGACGTGGCGGTATGTTTCAAAACCCTTCTCGTAGTCTAACACCGGTTTGTCTACTGGGATGTCGAGGCATGCCGAGGAGCCGGCGGACAGCGAGGCTGTGCCGCCTCCCACTACACCGCCGCCTAAAGCGGCTACAACGGAGTCGACTCCCCCCAGCGCTATTTTAACCCTTGGATTCGAAGTGTACTCTACGGTCACGTGGGAGTCTGCTGGTGTGAAAAGCCTTGTCTCGTCGATGCCGAGGATACCCAGGATCTCCTGGTCGTATACTCCTCTAATGTTGAGCAGCTGGGTCTCAGAGGCGCTGGAGTAATCTGTGTAAGTCTCCCCGGTAAGGTTGTAGATTATATAGTCCTTGAACTGTGTGAACCACCTAGCCTTCTCGAACACGCGTGGTTCGAAGCGTTTAATCCACTCTATCTTAGCTGGGAAGAAGATGTGTGAGAGCCTGAGCCCTGTCCTATTATACCACTCCCTCTCATCCAGGTGTTTAGCCAGGTCGCCTACAACGGGTTCAGCCCTGTTGTCGAGCCATATAATGGACTCCAGGCTCCTACCCTCCTCATCCATCGCCACGAGAGAGGGCGAGTGCCCGCTGAAGCCCACGTAGATCTCCCCGGCGAACTTGCCTGCTATCATCTCCAGCTCGCTCTTTACTATCAGGAGGGCGTCCTCGGGGTTGTAGGATACACCGCCCTCCACCCCTCGTGAAGCCTTGTAAACCTCCTTGAAACCCTCGTTCAACACGGTGAATTTAATCGAGGACGTCCCCAGGTCCACGCCCACGAAAACAGGCAAGCGAATCCTCCATAGTTTAAACCTAGTTCTCTCGAGAAATATCCTCTAGGCTAATTATTATCAGCAGGGTATTGGATTATAAGCTTCAAATCTAGGTGAAGAATCTTTCAAGGGGGC
>JAEMPJ010000004.1 GCA_022759365.1 Thermogladius sp.
GGGGTTTGCTATCGTGGCAACTAGGGGGAAGAGGAGGAGTAGCAGGGCTAGGGAAAGTGCTCCTATTTTACGTGCATCCGTTTGGGTCACCTTTGCTGCACCTCTAGCTGCAAACAGTGAATGTGACCTCGTAGGAGACAGAGTAGGCCGTGAAGCCATAGGCTGGCCAGTTGCTCCAGACGTATATCACTGCCTTGTAGGTGCCTAGGGGGGCGTTCTCTGGTATCTTTCCGCCGACGACGTATGAACCTGTCTTGCCCTGTTCTAGGCTTGTTTTCACTATTCCGTAGTAGAAGGTTACCCCGTTGCTGTCCTGGAACTTGACGATGTATAGGAAGCTGAGGGACGGCGGGGCGTAGTACTGGGAGGGGAATTGTAGTGTTGCGTTTACGAGTACGAGTTGTCCCCTGGTGAACGTGGTTTTCTTAGCACCTGTTTCGTCGAGCGTGTTTGCTGAGGCGACGTTTATGTATAGGGTGTTTGTGGAGGCGGTTGCAATTGTATAGAGAGCCGCTATAATAAGGGAGGATAAAATGAGTAGGGCTATTTTATTCATGTTGTTTCAAAAGTTGTCTTGCAAAAATTATATATATGTTTTTTGGTATTTAAATAAGCTTTGTTTAACATTTATTACTTTTTTAGTCGAGGTTTAGAGCTTTTTCGTCAGTAGGAGTGGTGTTATCTCTTGCTCGAGGCTTTTGGGTGAGTAGTGGATTTTCGAGTAGCGGCTCAGGTAGGAGAGCATCTTTGCGTGTGTTCTCCTTGCAAGCTCTTTTTCGCTTTGGTCCTTGAAGTCTTCCCAGGGCTTGGGGTGTGTTGCTATTATTATGTGTAGCCTCCTCTTGTAGGCTTCATGGACGAGGTCTGCAAGCAGGAGAGTGTTTGAGGTTAGTAGACCGATGTATAGGAGTGTAGATTCTGGGGGATTTTTCTCTATGAGGGAGTAAGCTTCTAGGAAGCGCTTGCGGACTGGCTCGAGGAGCTCTGATGCTTCGAGTGCTCTAAGTGCATTGAGTAGCTTTTCTGAGGGCTGAGGGGAGGCGTATTCGAGTAGTTCTGCGCTAATGTTCAGAAGCTCCATGGACTTCTTTGCCACATAGAGTAGGAGTTTACGTGGATCCACTTCCCCGTAGGTGGTCACAATGCCCCTGGAAACTGTCGCAAGGAATACTGGCGTGCTTAGCTTCATGGCGAGTAGGGCTGTTGTGAGGATGGCGGAGGCTATGAAGTCTGAGGTCTGGGGTCCAGCGGTATCCTCGTTTATGACTAGCGTGAGGCCCCCCTCGCTGGATTTGTACTCCCTGACTACTGGCTTGATGTTCCTTGCTGTGGCGTACCAGTCAATGTTTTTGGGCCTGTCGCCAGGGGTGTACTCTCTTAGTCTCTCGTACTCTGTACCGCCCCTCATGGCTCTTGGCTTCCTTCCTGCTTCTTCTAGCTCTACTGTTTCTCCCAGGGCTTCGAGGGCCACGGTCAGAAGCTTTAGTGCCCTTGGTAGGGCTACTACCTCAACCTTTACGGGGACTTCCACATCTTTCTCGAAGAGTTTCACAACCGAGGGGACGACAACTGTAACTTTGACGTTGTATCTTCCGAAGTAGGGGGGTCTCAGGACCAGTGTTTTACCATTATCCTCTAGTCGGCACCAGTCGTTATCGGTAAAGATTCTATAGGAACCAGCAGGGATTGGGAGCTCCAACGGAACTCTCTTCTCTTGCCCAGCCACGGCTTCTATGCGTATTTTCCCTATCTCTCCCTTAGGGAAATGTGAAAGAAGCTCCTTCTCCCGAACTATGACCGAGAAGAAGTCTATTGCTAGGAGGAGCAGGATTGCAAGCGAGAAAGCGGTTATTGGCCAGTCGAGTAAGACTGCTCCGAGGGCGAGCTCAACGAGGCCGACGAGTGCTAGCTGTTTTCCTTTGGGCGTCGCTCTCAAGCTTTTGGGACCTCTACCTCTGATAGTGCTCTCTTGATTATGTCCTCTGTGGCTAGCCCGTCGAGCTGATACTCTGGCTTTAGGACTAGCCTGTGTCTTAGGACAAAGGGGGCGAGCCACTTGACGTCGTCTGGGAGTACGTAGACTCTGCCTTTTAGGTAGGCTAGTGCCCTGGCGCCCTTCATGAGCCATATTGTTGCACGGGTGCTGGGCTTTGAGTCGACTTCCTCCGCGTTCCTCGTGTAGGAGACAAGTGATAGTATGTAGTCCTTTATTTTTGGGGAGACATAGATGTTCCTCGTCTCCCGCACCATCTTGTCTATGTCCTCTGGGCTAAATACGTTCTTCACGTCTAGTTCCTCTATCTTGTCTATCTTTTCGAGAACCTCGCGTTCGACCTCGAGATTGAAGCCTGGTATTGAGGCGGTGTAGGAGAACCTGTCGAGCTCTTCTGTGGGCAACCTGTAGGTGCCCTCGCCGACTACAGGGATCCTGGTGGCTATGACTAGGAAGGGTCTAGGTAGGGGGTATGTTGTTCCCTCTATTGTGACTTGCCTTTCCTGCATTGCCTCTAGGAGCGCGCTCTGGGTTCTGGGGGATGCACGGTTGAGCTCGTCCACCATTACGACGTTGGCGAAGATTGGGCCTAGCCTGGTTTTCCAGGTTGCTCTCTGGATGTCGTAGTATACTGTGCCTATTATATCCGCTGGGAGGAGGTCTGGGGTCATCTGTATCCTTGAGAACTTCCCGCCTATGCTTAGGGCGAAGACTTTGGCTAGGAGGGTTTTCCCGGTGCCTGGGGGTCCCTCGATCAGTATGTGGCCTTCGGAGAGCAGGGCAACAGCGAGTAGCGTTACAAGGTCTTCGTGGCCTATGAAGTACTCTTTGATCTGGCCTATGAGGGAGTTCAACTGTGTCCTATAGGGGTAGGCGTCTCCAGCTAGCACCACTTACTAAAAGCGGTTTAGCCCCTTTTAAAATGTGTTTTTCCGAAAGCCCAAGCTATAATCGCCAGTGAGACTGCAAGCGAGTACTTTACCTCGGGGGAGGACGCTATAAGCCACAAACTTAAGAGGAATCTTTTTGCCTCGGCGTGGAGATTTTCCTCCCAGTGCGAGTTGTCAATGGCCGGTGTCCTTCCGCCTGCTAGGTATAGGGCAAACTGGAGATTCTGCTCCCTATTCAGCATCGAGTTTATCAGGAGGCTGGAGTCTGAGACGAGGATCAGCCTGCCGGAGCCGTAGCTGAGCTCGACCGCCACGGGGAAGGGGCCTGTGGGCTCGCCCTTGTCGTAGTGATTGTTGAGGTTTAGGTCTAGGTAGGAGAATGGCGAGGACGTGGCGATGACTCTGGCGCCTTGCTGGTCTGTGAGGTTGAGCGTGGTTGCGTAGTTCAGCGCGATCCGTTTGCCGCCCCAGTAAGATACGGGGAGAGCTGGGTGCCCGATGTTGAGTAGGGGGTCGAGGAGGAGTTTTCCAGAGAACCTTGCATTTACCCCGAGGAGCATAAGTAGCTGGTTCGTTGTGCCGAAGTCGTCCATTAAGACTACGACTCCTCCCCTGGCCAGGAAGCTTTTCACAGCAGCTACTTCCTGTTGGGAGAAGTTCTTGGAGGGACCAATGATGAAGATTGTGTAGTTTTGGGGGTCGTATAGGTTCGCGAGTGTGGCTAGGGATCCTTCGACTGCCTTCGTCTTTTGGGCGAAGTCTGTTAGACCATTCCAGTCGGGGTTCGCTGTGTTGAAATCTGTGTTGACTGGGTATAGTGTTGCAAGGGCGACTATGACAAGAGCCGATGCTATTAGTGGGATTGCCAGGAGGCTTTTCCTCATGGCTTCTTCTCCTCTAGGATTTTCTCGAGTTCTGAGACTAAGGTTGCGAGCTTGTCAACGTCCACGGGAATGTCTCCGTAGAGCTTGGCCTCGGCGAGACCGCTGATCTCCCTGAATATGTCTCCTGCCTTTCCGAGACGGCTACGAGTCTCTGAAAGATACTCGGATATCGTTTTTAATGGCTTCATTTTTATGCCGGTCGCTGTTTCGACAATCTTTACTGCCCGAAAGTACTCTTTCGCCACGGGGTCGTTTATCTCTATGTGTACGGGCGAGTTTTCCTCAGCCTCTACTCGCGGCGAGGGTTCATGGACAACAATTGGGGTGGGCTTCTCCTCTTCCCTCTCCGCTTGAGGCCCTCTTTTTCTCGTGTCCACCTTAAGGTAGACATAGATAGATGAGGTAACTAGGGTTAGCGCGAAGATTAAGAAGAGTAAGTTAATATTGTATGCCTGTAACTTGGCCGATGCTGGCTTGTAACGGGGGTCGTGTGGTTGCACTGTGATTGTTCCCTGGATTGTGCCTGTTGGTGTGAGCAAGCCGGGCTTGATCTCTACTTGGGTGCAAGTGGTGGTGGAGGTTATGGAGGCCTGGGCTTCTGCCGATGGGATGCTGACCTCAAGGGTGTATGGTGTGGGTTCTCGCTCGAAGGTTATGCATGTGTTGAGTGTAGACGTTAGGGGTGAGAGAAACATTGGGATCTGGAGCTGTGTGATGTTAATGGAGAGCTTCCTGACCGTGAGTGTGGCGCTTGTAGAGGTGGGGGCGATTGTCTGGTTGGCCGGGCTGGATACTATCACTATATATTTGCCTTCGGGGGCATCTGTGGGGACGCTTAGTGCTAGGGTTGCTGAGCTGTTTTGCACTTGTAGCTTGAAGTGTTGTCCGAACAGGTAGGCGTCCAAGGTGGAGACTGGCCGGTCTATGGATGCTCTGAGCTGGATGGTGTCTCCGGGGAGAACTAGGTCAGGTTGGATTGATAGGGTTATGTTTGGTGTTACGTAGAGGAGATAAAGGGTCGCGTTGGGGGAGATGGCGGGCTTGTACTTGTAGACGTCGCCTCCTAGTGGCAGGTACATGGCGAACAAGTTTATGTGCTCGACGTAAATGTAGGGGACTTGTAGCGAGAGAGAGTAGTATCCCTGCTCGTTTGTTGTGGTCTCGGCGGTTTTTCGCCCGTCCATCATTAAGACTATTGTCCTGTTGGGTAATGGGTCTCCCTGGTGGTTTTTGAGGTAGCCGTAGGCGAGGACTTTTGACCCGACCCACGCAGATGTGGGGGTTATTGAGAGTGTGAGCTGAGTGTCTGTGAGGTTTACGCCTAGAAGGGTGCTTGTCTCGTTGAGCCTATGCGTGTAAGTTACAATGAGCTTGAGGATGGACTGCAGGAGGCTTCCTGTATCAGCGCCAGTCCTCCCCTTGACTGTCCTAGCGGCGTCTGCTAGGCTCATGTAGGTTATGTTCGCCTTTGCAAGGTTCATTGTAACGTTTTCGATGTAGGAGAGGGCATCGGAAACCCTGCCCTGGATTGCTAGCTGCTTCGCAACTTCCAGCCCTGTCTTTGAGTAGTTCATGAGGATTCCCTCCTCCTGGATGAGGCTGTGGAACCTGTCCAGGATGAACTTGAGGTCGCTGGGGGCTGAAAGGTTGAGGAGGACAGACGCGAGGGAGGCTATACTTGAGAAATTCTCCGCCAGGAAGGCGCTCGAAAGGTCTCCGTAGACCCCAGTTAAAATGACTGGGTCGGGCGCGGCAGGCTTCAATTGGTCAGGGTTTACGTGGCGCGGTATGGCTGGCTGGGCGTAGGCCTGGGTCAGTATAAGTGCGAGTATGAGTAAGGGGAAGAGCTTCCTCACTTGCTGATCACCTCAAGGACTCTGTAGGCGACTACTACTGCGAAGAGGGCTAGGAGGACTAGTGCTATGTAGTCCCTGTGGCGTCTCTTCGGCCTTAGAAGGGCGTAGAGCACGAAGTACTCAAGTACAAGCATGGAGAAGTAGGCGTCCAGCCTCTGTTCGCCGAGCGAGGAAAGCGAGTAGACAGTCACCGTGTAGAAGAGGGGAAGCAAAATGTTGAACAGCCTATCCTTGAGTAGCATGCTCAACCACTTTTAGGAGAGCGATGACCCTGTTTTTTCCTGTCTGCCTCACCTCTCCTACTTGGACCACTTTGCCTAGCGCCATAGCGATGACGGTTACGGAGACGTGTAGAGGTAGGGAGCCGAGAACCTTTTTGAAGCGTGTACCCTCTTTGAAGCTCCTCGGCTTTGATACTTCCAGGATGAGGGTCTCGTCCCTGCTGACAACTTTCACGCCGTCGCAGAGCCCTAGGGAGTAGACGACTACTTCTGTTAGCGCCGCCTCTAGGTCGGTCTCCCTCTCCACGGTGGTTGTGGAGACGGGGGACTGCAGGACGAGGTAGTATCCGGATGGGTCGCTGTGAACTAGGTTTTCGGCTTTGAGCTTCTTTAGGTCTGGCATGCCTCTTGCCTTGAGGGGTACGAGTACGAGGCCGTCCGGCGTGTAGAATGCGGGGTTGTTCGCGGAGAACTCTTCCAGCAGTTTCGATATGTTGGCTGTGTAGGAGTGGAGCACAGACTGGACGGCTTCCCTGTAGGGTGTGTAGGGGTATGTGGCGATGATAGATGCCGCCGTGACGAGGATGCCTATGCCGAGGGCTGTGAGGGGGATGTTTGCTAGTGCGAAATACGAGTAGAGGGTTAATGCTAGACCAGAGGCTAGCAGTGTTGCTACTAGAAGTTTTTCGGTTTCCCTATGCAACTATGACCCACCTCTATAGAGCCTGACGTAGAGGTACTTCCTCCAAGAGGCAATAAAGCTTATTGCTAGCATGTATACTGCGAGGGAGTATAAGACTGGCCACAGGCGTATCCCGAAGGGCGTGTAGTTCAGGACGAGGCCGATGAGTGGGACTATTGCCAGTGAAAGGCCGATGCTCAGGGCGAGCCTTTCTAGGGGGGAGAGCTCCTCTTCTTTGGGGTAGAGTGCCTCTACTAGGAGGAAGCCGGGGAAGAATAGGACGTATGCTGTGCCGAGGAGGTAGCGGAGTGGTAGCAAGATCGGAATGGCCTCTGTGACCGCGACGATGGCAACTGTAGCCACTATGAAGGCCGTGGAAACCCAGTACCAGAGCGAGTAGTCGGGCCGGAGCAGGAACTCTGCGAAGCTTCTGGGAGGGTTTGTGTCTACTAGCTCTATTTCCTTGTTTACCCACTCCCAGTAGAGGTCGAGGGAGGCTTTGAGTCTCCCCTCTTTTCTGGAGGCTTCTTTCCATAGCTCCTCCAGGGTCTTCTCCTTCATACCTTTACACCCGGAGCTGTGACGTTAACGTAGAGGTGGTTCCACCTGCCCGTGTAGACCCACGTGCCGCTGGTTGTGTTAAACATCCAGAGCTCAAAAACTATTGCGCGGTTAATTCCTGGCTCGCTTATCTTGAGGGTGACGGGTACCGTGAGGTTTTTGCCGTCTTCGAGTACAACTGTTATATTCTGGAGAGCTGGAGCGTCGAGTGGGGTTGAGTTGGAGGGTATCCAGCCCCTGGAGCCCAGCTTTACTCTAACTTGGAGCAGGGCGACCCTGCCGAGGTAGTTCGCGAGGAAAACGTTGAGCCTCACTGGCTCGCCTGCAACAATCGTGGTGGGATAGTCGCCTATGTAGCCTTTCTCGTTTAGCAAACCTATGGCTAGGAAGGGCTCTGGCTTCCTCGGTATAAGCATGGCTATTGACAAAACTGACCCCACGATTACTAGGGCTGTGAGGACTGCTAGAACTTCTTCGTCAATTATCACTTTCTCGCCTTCTTGTTTTGCTTGACTATGTATGAGCGTCGATTGTAGAGCCACACTAAGGCGTAGAGCCTGGGGAAAAAGTAGTAGAAAAGCGCTGGTGTTGCTGCTAGAGCGAGTATCACGGCTCCTCTTTCGAGGTTCTCCCTAAGCTTCACGCTTGGGAGTTTTTCGTACATCTCGCTGAGTTGCTGGTAGGCCTCGTCCAAAAGGGGCAAAGCCGCCTCTGTCTGGTTTGCCTCTAGGTACACTATGGCTCTGTTCAGTAGCTCTACCTGCTGTGAAACGTTTATCCCTTCCCCGCTGAGTATCTCAGCCAGTCTAATGCACTGTGTGAATTTTTGGTTGCTCTCTAAGCTCTGGGGAGAGGCTACCACGGTGCTAAAAGCCATTAGAGCTACTATGAGCAGAAGAAGCAATGACAGGCGACAGAACTTAGAGCTCGTGGAGGGAGAGATCGACGCCAATAAGAGAGTACTTGTCATCTTCACTGAGGATCGTTTCCTTGACATGTAATACCACGCTTTCTTTCAGACAAGCCTATGACTGAGCGCTAAATTTAACGCTATCGTATAGTTCAGCCGTGGTTTACTGCCTGGTAGTTGCTTCAAGAGATTTTTTAATCCTTGCCGAGAGCACTTTCGCGATTGGATCTAGAAGGTTTTTTGAGGCGTTCCATATCTCTATTCCAGCAACGTTTCCGTCCTCTCCAATCTCAATTAACACGTCGTCGTCCGCCTCTACAGTGTCCTTTATTGGACCCTCCCTGATTATTATGTATAGTATGTCTGCTTCTGAGTCGTAGTTTACCCACATCTTGCCTCCACCGACCTACCTATCTCCACGCGTTTACTTATAATCCCCCTAAACATTAGCCTTAATTTAGCATGAGGAGTATAGACCACCATCTTTGATAGAGCCTCTCGCGTTACTCGTGGCGCGCGGACCTTCTCCTTTGTAACTCCTTAGGTTCTTTAATCGTTTGAGCTTTTCTTCGGCATGTGCAGTGAACTTTATCTCTTTAACCCCCATGCTTAGCCTCTGTAGAATAGGGGTGTGTTTTGATAGGAGTAACCTAGCGCCAGGACTATGCCATGGGTCG
>JAEMPJ010000013.1 GCA_022759365.1 Thermogladius sp.
TCACGTGTTGCTCAACTATGAGCATTGTAATACCGTGCTCTCTATTCAACTTTCCAACGAGGTCGAATAGTGAGAGCACTATTTTAGGCGCTAGTCCAAGGCTCATCTCGTCTATTAAGAGTAGTTCAGGCGAGCTCATTAAACCCCTTGCTATAGCCAGCATCTGCGCCTCACCCCCTGACAGCGAGCCCGCTAGCTGGCTCCTCCTCTCCTTCAGCCTAGGGAAGACGCTGTAGACGAATTCAAGCCTCTCTCTTATCTTGGAATGGTTCCTCTCAAGGTACGCCCCTGCGAGAAGGTTCTCCTCGACAGTTAAATTAGGGAATAGACCCCTCCCCTCGGGAACCATCGTTAAACCGAGGCCGACTCTCTCGTAGACTTTCCTCCACGTTATATCGACGCCTTTGAAAAGTATGTTCCCCCCGTAGAGAGTTGTGTAACCCATTATAGTCTTCAAGAGAGTTGTCTTGCCCGCCCCGTTGGGCCCGACCACCCCGACTATCTCCCCTTTATCAACGTGGAGGGAGATGTTATGCAATACCTTGAACTCCCCGTAGCCTGCGCTTACGTTTCTAAGCTCGAGCATCCTGCTCAAAACACACACCTCACGCAGGCTTTATACCTAGATATGCTTCTATGACTTTAGGGTTTGAGGCGATTTCCTCAGGCGTCCCCTCCGCGATCAGCCTCCCTTCATGTAGCACGAATATCTTCCTGCTGAGTGACATAACGAATTTCATAACGTGCTCTACAACGATGATCGTCAGGCCCCGCTCTCTCCAAACCCTCCTGATGACTTCAGCGAGCTTCTCTTGTTCATGGGGCCTCAAGCCAGCTGCAATCTCATCTAGCAGGAGTAGCCTTGGCTTGGTTGCAATAGCCCTCGCTAAGTCAACGAGCTTATGCTCCATTAGAGATATCTCGCTACCCAGCTTACCCCACTCCTCTCTTGCTACTCCTACCAGTTCAAGCGTCTCCTCAGCTATCTTCCTCGCCTCACTTATGCTACTCGTCTTGAGCAACCCGCCTGCGATGACAGCGTCTATCACCTTAATATTCCTGAAAGGCCTCACCTTCTGCCAAGTCCTCGCTACACCCAGCCTAGCTATCACGTGTGGTTGCAACCCCGTTATATCCCTCCCGTCGAAGAACACTCTCCCTTTATCGGGTTTGTATACTCCTGTAATACAGTTGAATAACGTTGTCTTGCCGGAGCCGTTGGGGCCTATGAGACCATATATCCCGCCCTCCTCCGCTTCTAGCGAGACGTTGTCCAACGCGACCACGCCCCCGAACCTCTTTGAAACCCCATCCACTCTCAGTATTACCCTAGCCCCGCTCACTTCCCAAGCCACCTCCTAATCTGGTTGAACAACCCTGCTAAACCCTCTGGTTTAAGCACGCCCACGATTATCAGCATGATACCGTAGAGTAAGAGGTCTAACCCGGGGAATACGCCGCCGAGACTGCTACGTAGATACTCTCCCAGAGTCCTGAATATAACTGCTGAAGCTATAGAGCCGCTTATAGACCCCAACCCCCCGATTATCCCCATGATGGCAATACTTATCGCCTGGCTCGTGTCGAACAGCCTGTATGAGAAGCTCGAGTATATAACGATCTGCAGGAACCCAGCCGCCCCCGTGATGAAGGAGTATATGGCTAGAGCCCTCAACTTGTATGAGCGAGTGTCGATGCCAATAGACTCTGATGCAAGCTCGTCCTCCCTGATGCTCCTCAGGTAGTAGCCTATCTTGGAGTTCGAGATGTATACGTTTACAAGTATCACTATCACCAAGACAACGTCTATTATAAGGAATAACTCGAAGTATGTTCTAGGCCTCAAGTAGATTAAACCCCACTTAGACGGCAGGTAGAAGTCCCAGGGCCCCATAGTGTACCTGAAGAGGTTGTTTAGTATGACAACGAGTGAAGCAGTCATCAAAGCATACCACACCTCCTTCACGCCGAACCTGAATGTCGGTAGCCCTATCAAGACAGCCAGGCCCATGGCTACTGCGCCTCCAGCAAAGACTCCTAGGAGAGGCGGCACGTTGAGCTTCATCCAGAGTAGGGATGTCGTTATACCCCCTAGAGCCATGTAGGCGCTTGAAGCCAAGTCAAGCTGGCCAGTCAAGCCCCCTATGATATTCCATGCTGCGACGAACACGGCGAATAACAGTACCTGTGCAGCCAGTAGCATGAGGTAGTTGTTACCTGATAATGCGAAACCGAGGCCGAGCACCAGTGCCTCGAATATTGCTAGTGCGATAAGTATCTCTCTATTAAACAACTCCATCACCTCCTAGCAAACAGACCCCTCGGCTTGAACCACAGGATGAAGAAGAATATCAGGTATACCACAGCCATCTGAATTGAAGGGCTTATCAAGCTACCTAGAGACTGCGCTACACCGATGATTATAGCCGAGATAATCAACCCCTGTATGCTCCCCAGGCCTGCAAGAGCCACTGCGACCCATGAGACAAGGCTGAACGATGTGCCGAGGTAGGGTGTCACCTGGCCCATCTCCATCCATAGCCCGGCTGCCACACCTATTAGAACCATCCCTATAGCAAAAGTCAGCAAGTAAACTCTCCCCACGTTTATACCCATTAGCATGGCGCTCGCCCTGTCGTCGGTTACAGCCCTCATAGCCAGCCCCAGCTTAGTCTTAGCGAGGAACCTGCTCAACAGGATTAAGACTACGAGTGAGACGACGGCTGAGACGAGCTTGGATTCATATATCACGAAAGGACCTAGGCTAAAACCACCCGAGAACAACGGGGCAGGGTACCCTTTCGGCTCTGCTTTGAAGTAGCCGAGGGCTATATTCTGGAGGACAAACCCTAAGCCTACTGTCACGGCTATCTGTATAAGAGGCTCTTTGCCTAGGACGGGGTTTATCAGTCCCTTCTGGATCCCGAGGCCTATGAGGAAGAGGATTGGCAGTGTTAACAGCATTGAGAACAATGGGTCTAGGTTAAGGGTCATCGAGAGTAGCCAGGTGAAGTATGCTGAAATCATTATTAGATCCCCGTGCGCGAAGTTGATTATATCCATCACGCCGAATATCAAAGCCAACCCAGAGGCAACGATCGCGTAGAATAAGCCGAGGAAAACCCCGTCTATAACTTGTTGTCCTGCGGCCACCAATAGGTCGAGGGGTGTCAAGGCTTATACCCCCTATATGTTATTATGCGGTCTGAACATATATTCATGTGGGCTTGTTATTAATTAAGCGTAAAGTAGGGTGGATGAGAGAAAAATTAGGTTCCGGGCCTGGGGAATATTGCCTGGACACCCGCCTGAGGCTGGGGCCAGACTACCACTGAGGTTAGAGTCCCATTGATTAACTGCACCTGGAGTACGGCTGTACCAGCGTACAAGTTATCGCCGTTTGGCGCGAACTTTATCCTCCCAGTAGGGTATAGTTGCGCGGCAATGCTGTTCGACTCGTTTAAGTCGAGGCTAAGGAATGCCTGCCTCAAGTTGTCTGGGTTCAACGGGTCGTTCGGGAACATCTGCCCAGCTTTCTCCAGCGCCTCGTATATTGTGAAGATCGAGTAGAACATCTCGCCCGCGGCTTCGGTTGGCATCTTCCCATACCTCGTCTCAAACTCATTTACAAGCTTCTGGTTCCAATCGGTTGGCTTAGCGGGGTTGTAACTGTAGGTGTTTGTGTAGTATAGGACAGCATCCCCGGCCGCCTTAATTGAGTCGGGGTCTGTGAAACCGCAGGCGCCGGCACCAGCTATGAACACCGGGTTTAAGCCCGCTGCCTTAGCTGTCTTAGCGAATAGCACGCCGTCGCTGAAGTATGGGATCGCGATTATGATATCCGGGTTCAACCGTTTAATCTGGTCTACTATGGGGCTCATATCCGTTATGTCGTAGGGGTAGCTTATATGGGCTAGAACCTCCACACCATTCTTAATCAGCTCGAGGTGGGCCCCGTTGCTTACTGTTGTCCCGAAAATAGAGTCCTCGTTTATAATAACCGCGGTTCTTATGGTCACGTTATGCGCTTTAGCCTCATCTAATACGAAGTCCACTGCTGAAACACCGTGAGAGCTCGCCTTAGGGGCTACTCTGAAGAAGTACATCCAGCCCTGCTGAGAGAGATCGTCTACAAGCGCGTCGGTGACAAGTATGACCTTATTCTGCTCCGTTACAGTGCCCATAGCTAGAGTAAACCTGCTTATGTAAGCCCCGTAGATTATTGGAACATGGTACTCGGAGATCAACTTCTCGGTAGCCAGCCTAGCCGACTCAGGCGACGTCCCCGCATCCTCCACCACTATATCCAGCTTAGCGCCCCCAAGCGACCTCACACCCCCGAGCTCGTTGTTAATTATGTCAACGACGAGCTTAGCCGCGTTAACAGCCTCTTGCCCGAAGATAGCGTAGTTTCCTGTCAAAGGCTGTACAATCCCTATAACAACCTTCTCTATCTTCGGGGTTGTGGGTGTGGTTGGTGCCGGAGATGGTTTACTGGTGTAATAGTAGTAGCCTAACCCAGCGGCTACGACAGCTATTACGACGATGATGGCTATTATAAGTGGGACTCGAGATCGCTTGCTAGCCATATATACTACCCTTATATATATGTAGTAGTCCGTGATTTAAAAACTTTGGTGGGATAAACTGGTTGTACAAACAAGTATGTGTATGTAGGTTTACGCCAGCAGTTTTTCAACTGCCTTCAATATCTTCAAGTAGCCAGTGCACCTGCAGAGATTACCCTCGATAAGCTTCTTCGCGTCCTCCACGTTCTTGATCAAGCCCTTCTTCAACCCAGCGTAGATGGTTAGGATGAAGCCCGGTGTGCAGAAGCCGCATTGCACAGCCCCCTGCTCAACAAGCGATCTCGCTATCTTCTCAGCCAGCTCGTCGCCCCGTAGACCCTCCACCGTCACGACTTCTCTACCCTCAACTTGCGCCGTTAAGAGGAGGCATGAGTAGGCTGGCTCGCCGTCTAGTAGCACGGTGCAAACACCGCACTCACCTCTCTCACAACCCCTCTTCACGCTTGTAACACCGAGTTTAAGCCTAAGAGTGTCTAGGAGTATCTCGTTAGGCTCCACGTCTACTTCAACCGGCCTCCCGTTTAATTTAAACGAGACCTTCACCCGTCTCACCTCCTCAACCTCCCAGCAATCTCTTTGAGCGCATCCTTCAGCAGGACTGTTGCCAAATGCCTCCTGTACTCGGCTGTAGCCCTAACATCCGTGATAGGTGATATGTCCTGCTGGACTATTTTCGAGGCTGTCTCTATAACGCTGTCCGTCAAGGTCTTCCCCTTCAAGTACTCCTCCACGCTCCTCGCGCGAACCGGTTTTGGCGCGACAGAGTTCAAGCTCACCTTGAATACAGGACTGCCTTCAAGGAATTCCGCCCCGACGGCAAGCCCGACAACCGATAGAGTGAAAGCGCTTCTCCTCCCGAACTTCCTGTAAGCCCAGTATTCTTCTAGGCCCGGTGAAGCCGGTACCTCGAACTCGACTATCATCTCGCCAGGCTCTAGGAGAGTCCTCCGAGGGCCCTGAATAAACTCCTCGAGCCTCACCGCCCTCTCCCCTCTCACACTCCTGGTTTTCACGATCGCGTCGTGGACTAGCAAGGGTGGGGCAGTGTCCGCGGCTGGTGAGGCGTTCCCTATATTACCGCCTATAGTCGCCACACTCCTGATCTGCCAGCTAGCCATGTGGTAGACGGCCTCATGCAACAGGGGCAATCTCTCCCTGACAACACTCGACCTCAGAATATCCTCGAGCCTGGTGAGAGCGCCAATCCTCACGCGGGAGCCATCATTTATTATGTAGCTTAATTCCCTTAGTCCACCTATGTCTAGTATAGCCCTAGGCTTGTACCTTCCGATCTTCAAGTCGACGAGCAGGTCTGTCCCGCCGGCCAGGAACCTGTAGTCCCCTATCTTCCCAGCCAGCTCCAGAGCCTCCCCTACACTCCTAGCCTTGAAGTACTCGAAGGATGGTAGCTTGTAGAACACGGTCTCACCTCCTCAATACACCTTCCAGCTGTAGTATGTACTCTGGTGTGAGAGGTAGCCTGGTTACGTTGACTCCTAGAGCGTGCGAGACAGCGTTGGCGATCGACGCCGGCAAGGGTATGAGAGCCATCTCGCCAACCCCCTTAGCGCCCAGCGCACCATACTTGTAGACGTCCTCAACGTAGATGGGTTTCTCGACGACAGGCATGTCCAGGGCCGTGGGTATAACGTAGTCTGTTAAATCCGCGTTGACGATCCCGCCTCTCTCGTCGAAGACAAGCTTCTCGAATAGAGTGTAGCCTAAGCCCTGTGCTACAGCCCCCTCGACCTGCCCCTCTACTTGTAGCGGGCTTATGATCCTACCCGATGCCAGCGCAGGCCAGACTCTCGTAACCCTGACAACCCCTGTCTCAGTGTCTACTTCAACCTCGCTTACAACCACTATGTAGCTGAAAGCAGGGTACGCGAAGCCCTGGCCTGTTGTATCGTCGAACTTCCCCTTGGGGAGGAAGAAGTATCCCGTGGCTGAGAGCTCAACCCCCCTAGCATACGCCTCCCTGACTAGGTCGACCCACCTGATGTACCTCTCCGGGTTATCCCTCGGGTAAACCCTGCCCTCCCTGAAGACGAGCTTATCCGGCTCCACGCCGAGTAAGTCCCCGGCGAGGCGTGCCAGCCTCTCCCTGATCTTCCCCGCTGCGACTTCAACGCCTATACCCCCGATGCCAGTACCCCTTGAGGCGTGTGTCGCCCCTGTATCCGGGGCATCAGATGTCCCGAAGACCACTCTCACCATTTCGGGGGGTACACCGAGGATCTCGGAGACTATCTGGACATGAGAGCTGGTGGGGCTCCCCTGCCCCATCTCGACTATCCCGGTGAACACTACCACAGACCCGTCTTTCTCGACTTTCAATACCGCGTTAGACCAGTCTGGCACACCCCTGGAGGTGCTTATGCCGTGCCAGGCTACCCCTACTCCAATACCCTTCTTAAACCTCTTCTCCGCCTTGTTGAAGGCATCGAACTCCCTGCGCTTAGAGATCCAATTAGATCTCTCCGCCACCTTCTTGAGGGCCTCCCCGACACCAACCGAGTGGTCGAGCTCCTGGTTTGTGAGAGTCCTCGAGCCCGGTCTCAGTATGTTCATTAGCCTGAACTCCACGGGGTCCAACCCAAGCTTCTCGGCTAGCTGATCCATCTGCCTCTCCACGGCGAATTGTATGCTCGGGTTCCCGAACCCCCTGAAACTACCCTGGTAGACCTTGTTCGTGTAGACAGCATAGCCGTCCACTCTCGCGTTGGGGACCTCGTAGGGTCCTGAGGCGTGCATGGTAGCCCTCCACAGTATGAATGGGGCCCTGTTAGCGTACGCCCCCGTGTCGTGGATTATGGTTACATCGATGGCTGTCAGCTTCCCGTCGCGGCGTGCACCACTCTTATACCTTATGATCGTTGCCTCCCTCTTAGGGTGGATTCTAATAGATTCCTCACGGCTGTAGACTATGAAAGCGGGCCTACCAGTCAGATAGGCCACTAGAGCGGCCTTGGAGATTGTTAGAGGGCCCTCATCGTCCTTCCCCCCGAAGCCCCCGCCAAGGTAGGGTACTACGACTTTCACCCTGCCCGCCGGCACTCCCAGAACCCTGGCCGCTATATCCCTGGCTAGGTGTGGGTGCTGGGCAGCGCCGATTATCGTTATCCTACCCTCGGAGTCCGGTATTGCGAGAGCGGCTTCGGTCTCCAAATAGACGTGGTCCTGGTGGTGTGTCCTGTACTCGTTTTCAACCACGACATCGGCCTCGGCGAACCCTTTCTCCACGTCCCCCTTCCTAACCCTGGTTTTGAAAGCTATGTTCGAGCCAGCCTCGTCGTGGACAAGGATGTCTGTCCTGGACATAGCTTCCAGCGGGTCTAGAACGTATGGCAGGGGCTCGTAGTCTACTTTCACTAATTGAGACGCTTCAACAGCCTTCTCCCAGGATTCAGCTGCGACCAGCGCTACAACCTCGCCCACATACCTAACTTTCCTCTCTGCTAGGAGGGGCTGGTCGGGTAGAGCGTAGCCTACCTGGTTAACCCCCGGTATATCCCTGTGCGTGACTACTGCTTTTACACCCGCCACCCCCATAGCCTCGTCCACGTGGATAGCCTTGATCAGCGCGTGGGGGTGGGGGCTTAGAACCTGTTTAATGAAGAGGGCGTTGCCCTGGAGGTATCTGATAAAGTAGTCCTCTGTGAACAATGCCCTGCCGAGAGCCTTGTCTAAGGCGTCAACCCTAGTGAACTCCCGGCCCACGACAACATATTCTTCCGCCGAGAGGTATTTCTCTAATATTGAGAACGGGTCTTCAAGAGCCAATTCTCCAACCCTGTAAACCTCTTTGAAGCCTACTTGTATAAAAATCTTTATAGAAGACTACAACTCCGATTTCTTAAGCTTGTAGAAAATGGATTGGACTACAGGTCCTTTAGCGCCTTCGAGGTGCCTCCCCTTTATTAACCCGTTTGATA
>JAEMPJ010000055.1 GCA_022759365.1 Thermogladius sp.
CCCCCTTTCCCCCAACACCTATCCCACCTCCAACGCCCCCGACCTTGCCAGCAGGCCCACCTCCAACCACAACCCTGTAGACCCGGGGGACAGAGAGGTATCTAGCATACCTCGCGAGCATCTCCTCGGCTCTCTTAAAGTAGGTTGTGGACTTCATGACGAGAAGGTATGTTAAGGTGAAGGGGCCGTGTTCAACCTTCGCCAACCCCCTGGGCTCCTCGATTATAACCCTCACATACATTTTGTTCGCCCCAAGGTGCTCCAGGTTCTTTGCCACGTTAACCTCGACTTCGTTCACAGCTGAACCGCTTGAAACCACGCTAGACCCCTCCACTATTCTATAGTTGAAGGGGCCTGGGCAGGTAATTTTCACCGTATACCCGGCTTGCTCGCCCAAGTACACTACTCTACCACCCTGCTCAACCCTTACACGGGACCTGCCTAGCCTCAAGTACTCCCTTGTCGCGGCAACAATGTAGGAGAGGGCTAGGGCTGAAAGCGGTATGAGAGTGAGAGGGTTGATTATCACGAGGGGCATGCTTATGGAGGCAGCTATCGCTAGAGGCCTAACTACCCGACCTCCCTCTTTAAGCAGGATTACAAAGCCGAGAACCGACAATATTATGGAGAGCACGATCCCCAGATATCCTCCCCCGAGAGTTAGCAGGGACGCCGATATAACCAGGGCTGGGAGGACTACTTGGGATCCCTGAACCGCTAAGATGAAGGCTACTCCTAGGTATGCTGGTAGGAGTTGTACAGTATACCCTAATTGAAGGCTGGTAGACTGGGCTACCACGCCGGTTGCCATCACAGCTAGCGCGAGTAGTTTAAGGCTATCTACCCTCCCTAACCGAGAACCTGTGGACATACACGGCCACCACTAGGAGTACGAGTGCTATCGAGGAAACGTATATCGGGGCAACACCCTGGGTAGCATAAACGAGTAGCTTAATGTAGAGCAGGGGGTTCCCTCTCGTCCACGACTGGTCGAGGAAGATAGTTCTATTACCATAGGTGGACGTGAGCCATTTGATGTTATAGTCGAAGACACTGTTGGTTAGGAAGCCCTCCGCGCAGAAGACGAGTATCTCACCCCTCCCTACGAGAACCCTATACGCGACAACGGACTCTCCAATAGGTTCTCCCACATCATACCTGTCATCCCCGTTCTCATCGATGTAGGAGAAGGGGGAGGAGAAGGCTAGGGGCTCAGCGGCCACCCCGCCTCTTACTGGGGTTAGATTCACCGCGTATGGCCGGCTGAGGGTGATCGAGTAGTTGCCTCGGGATACGCTGGCTACAATCACCCCAGGATCCCCCACGTCTTCTACGGGGTCTAATACTCGTCCCAGATACTCCCCTTTGAAGCCAATGTATTCAAGAATCTTCTCTGTCGCATTCCATGGCCCGTAGACTATCACCACATCCCCCTCCTCAGCGTCTTGGAGAAGAGCTGAGGCTTCATCAGCTGTCAACGCTTGCCCCCGCCCCTCCACGATGACTACACCCCCTGACGCAGCTTCCTCCAAGTCTTGCCTGCTTAGCGCCCACTTAGATGTAGCGGCAAGCTTCGAGTGCCCGTATTCCCCTGAGTCCAACGCGTAGTATGCCTGTGGGACGGGTAGGACTATTAAGAGTACTAGGCTTAGGAGAGCCCAGAGCACCGCGATGTATGCTAATATGATGCTACTCCTCCTCGGCCGCACTTAGGATACCCCTCGAGAGTTCTAACCCCTCCTCGTAACTGGGTTTTTTATCCGAGTATAGATCCCTCTCAACGAGCTGGAGGAACCTCCATACAAGCTCTTTAACACGGTTGCTTTTAGCAGTTGCCGCCACCACCCACCTGTAATGCTCTCGCAGGGTTTCGCTGGGTTGCGGTAGCCTTCCAACAATCTTCTTCAACACCCCGTAGTATAACTGGGCAATCCGCGAGCCCAACCCATGCGTGTAGGGTTCTAGGAGCTTTTCCACTTTGTTCGCCGTTCTCCCCATTTTCTCCCTTACACGCGGCCAACCAAGGGTGGTTAAAGCCACCACAAAAGCTTTTTCACGATCTCTAATGAGAACCAAGACTATGGAACCAATTAGAGTGAGTATTATTAGGCTACTGATGTTTACCACCAGAATACTCTGCGAGTAGTAGTAGGTGTCGTAGTATCCCCGGGGGTCGTAGACTTCTACAGATAGGTTAGCTACCGAGACCGGTAGAAGTGAAGCGTAGAGGGAGACAACCGTGTTGTTTTCAACCGAGGCTTTAACCCCACCGCTAGCTGAGACCGCTACCGTAGACTCTAGCTCCCTGCTCTCATAGCTCAACAATGGGACTTGAACCCAGCCATCCAGGGTAATGTAGACAGGTGAGGCCTCGACCACGACGTGTGGATACCTGGGTTCAACCACCACTGGTTTCTCGATGCAGTAGGGTAGGGTCGCGTTGCCTGCTTCAACGCAGACCCTAATAATGTTAACCCCGACTTTAAAGTACTGCCCGCTAGTATCCAGGGAGAGAATTAGGGGTGCCTCACCGATCGTTATGTTCCCAAGGCTCGTCTCGTTCACGGCGTTTTTCACGAACACCGTGCCCTGTAATACCCCGCTCTGGCTTACAATAGATATGTTCAGCATACTACCCCTTACCACAGTCGCCGGGGCTTCCAATATTAACCTCGGCGTGGAGTAGCCTATTGTGATAAGTCTATACAACTCGATTTTAACCCCGCCGCACGTAGCGCTAGCAATCACAGTGAATTTGGAGACGTCTTCCGGGGAAACCCCTATTGAGGCCAGGTAGCTGGTTAGATCGCTTGCGAGAGGGGCCTCCATGACTACCTGGCAGGCAGTGTTCGTGCAATTTAGAGGGGTAGTATTGATGGGTATACTCCCAGCAGCCAGCGTGATGGATCGCACTGTGCAGTCAGCTCTATTCGAGGAAACAAGTATTGGGATATCCTCACCGGGCTCGTAAACCTTATTCGTGTCCACGGTGAGTGATATAGGGGAGTTTCCACCTCCAAGGGAGTCGAGGACACCCATAACCCTGGACTTTAACCCGGCTAAGAGAAACGATATTCTAACGCTCAAGGTGCTAGCTGAAGTCGGGTCGGCGGCGCAAGCGCGGAGTCTCGAAGCGTAATCCTCGATTCGACCTAGATTATTGTATAAGTTGTAGAGCTCGGATACATTTGTAAGATTAGGTTCTTTCATCGCGTTGTAGTAGTCTATGATGAGAGCATACGCTTCAGCATGCAAATCAGCTAAATCAGAGCTAACCGTGGCGTTCGCGAGCACCCGGGCTAGATCCAAACCCGTTGGATCAAGTGTGAGGGCGTGCTCTAAAGTTTTTTCAAGGATGGCTAAGAGGTATGTGCAATCTCTTATGATGTAGCTGGTTGACTCAGCCTGAGGGGTGGGGAGGAGGGGTTGCAAGAGTATGATTATCATAATTAAAAGATGGGGTAGCCTGCTCACCCCGATAACACCTCGTAAACTCTGTAGGCAACTATAGCGGTGAAAAGCATGAATAAGAGTATGTTGAGTAAAACCGCCCGCTTTGAAGCTATGGGAGGGTGTATTATAGCGTATGAGAAGTAGTAGGCTAGTATGTTCAGGGATAAGTAGAGGTCGACTCTACTCTCACCTAGAAGCGATAAAACAATGTTCGAGGTTGCGCTTAGTATGGTGTATACGAGTAGAAACAAGTAGACCCTGTCCTCCAAGCTAGCCAACCCCTATTGATAGAACCTCTTCATCGATGGTGAGAGACCTGTTGATCACTCTGATCGTCTTAGCCGGTAGGGAACGCGCCAACGCCATAGTGGTGTAGACCACATACGGGTCAACCGGGTACTTGCTGAGCTCCTTCAAGGGTTGTGTGAGCCCGATTAAATGAACTCTTAGAAAACCCCCCTCCATGCTAGCCCTGACATCCTTACACGCAGCTAGTTCATCGACAAGCACGCCCCTCAGCACGTTTTCCACATTATCCAGCGTCCACCCGCCACTCTCCTCTTGAATAGACTCAGTGAACTCCTTGGCGATCGGTATTGCCAGGTATGGTGAGCCCCCCGCAAACCCGATGCCTGGATCAACCTCAAGTGGGCAGAGAGCCTTCGAGAAGACTAGAAGGATGTCACCACCCTTCTTTACCGCGCATAATTTGGCATCCAGCAGATCCAGATCCTCGAGGGTGCTCGTTAGACCGTTGAGTAGCGTCCTCGTGTACTCCACCAGCGAGGGCATAGTGGATTCCCGGGGGAGGAGACTGTATACCAGGAAGACCCCGCCGCTTAGACCCAGCGAGGATGCGACCCCGAGCAACACATTGCTCCCCGCAATTAGGGCGTATAATCCGAGGAGCCCTGATAAAATCAGGGTGTTCAACCCCAGGATGAACAGTTTTGTTAACAAGCCGCAACCACCAGGGGTCTCAGGATAACGTCTAGGAAGCCCACCATCCTAGCCAGGGAGTACCTGTTCAACTCGGCGAGAATGTTTCTTGCCACGTGAAACGCCAGGAGGATTATTAGAGCATAGAGTCCAACCCCCATCACGGGGTTGATGTAAAGGGTTAGAAACACCAGTAGTGCATCTACTAGACTCGAGTAATTACCCCCTGTAGTGTAGATGATTGTGCTGGAAGATGTTAAGTCGATCAAGTAGGCTAGGACGTATCTCAGAGGGTCATCTAACCCCAAGTATATGCCCAGTATTGTTGAAACCAGCACGCCTATAGGGGTAAGAGGTGATAGAAGAGCGCGAAGAACCTCGCTATAATTGTATAATGCCAGCATTACAATTACGAAGAGTATTAGGAGGACATCCGTGTAGTCCCCTACTTGTGGAGATATTATTATGGATAAAACCTTGAGGAGGGTTGTGCTGAACAATAACCCCCCTAAAACAGCTATCAGACTCCACGATCCAACTCTTCCCCTTAGGTAGAAAGCCACGTTGATCACTAGTATAGATAGGGTGAGACAGGCTACAGCGCCGGCTGTAGATTCAATTCTTGAAGCCAAACTACCGACCACTAGGAGGGATAGAAGCACTAATCCCCTACTTAGGTACCGGGACATTCCTCAAAGCCTCCTCAGCAATAGCCTCCGGTGTAACACCCTCCAACTCGTATTCTTCTTTTACTCTAAATCTATGGGCTACAACCGGTGTGAAAGCACGCTTCACATCATCGGGTATAACATAGTCCCTCCCATCCATCAAGGCCAGAACCCTGCTGATCCCCACCAGGTTCACCGTCGCTCTATGAGATGGCCCGTAGGCCACTGCCTTATGGTATCTAACATAGTTCACTAAGCGCACCATGTAGTCCAATAAATGTTCTTCAACGTGGACTAGTTTGTGTATGCTACTGGAAATAGCGTAGACCCTCTCGGGCGTTGTAACCTGCTCCACGGGGAGTGTGAGTATGTGATCCGAGGCTCTAAGTATCTCCACCTCCTCTTCGGGTGGATTATAGTGGCTTCTAGCTGAGACAGCGAACCTGTCTGCGAGAGTCTCAGTCACCTCGTAGACCCCCCTAGCATATTTAGCCGGCACTTGAGTCGCGATCACCATGAAAGGCCTCTTCAAAGGATATGTGACGCCGTCAACCGTCGCCTGGTACTCCTGCATAACCTCCAGCAAAGCCGCCTGAGACCTTGTTGGAGTCCTATTCAACTCGTCGAACAATAGTATGTTGGTGAACACCGGGCCCTCCACGAATATCCTCTCTCCTGTAGGCCTGTAGATGTGGAACCCGAGTATGTCGCTGGGGAGTATATCCGGGTGTCCTTGAACACGCTTGTAAGCCCCGCTAATAGCCTTTGCGAGCGCCTTCGCTAGAAGCGTCTTGCCTGTACCAGGGTAGCCTTCAATAAGCACGTGGCCCCCCGAGTACAAGGCGGCTACGCAGAGCTCCACGAGCTCTCTCTTACCCACATAAACCTTTGAAACCCCCGCTACCAGGTTCCTGAGCTCTCTTGCAACATCGTCTACTTCAAACCTGGCAGGCTCCCCGCTGGACAACGATCCCTACCTCTTCACGAGTTTTCTTATTAGCCCCCACGAGTAGACAATTAATGCGTACATAATAAACATGGCGAATATAACAGCAGATGCGAGGGTAATGGGTTGAACCCCCGTTATCGCCGCCTCAACCCCACTGCCACTACCCACCAGCTTAGCCGTCATGTTCGCGAACACGCTTGTTAGAGAACCAGCGAGCGTGGTTGGATCGCCGGGTGCCATCAGTGAAACCCGAGTATACATGTTTACCCTCACTCCCCCAAGCTCTAGTGTTACTGGTAGGATAACGTATCCCAGGAGCCCACGCCATGATCCCTTTTCAAGTGCTATGAACACTATCCGGGTATTGTTGACGACTGAACTCCACGACGACAATATATTGTACCCCTGTACCGTTAGGCAAAGCTGCCACGTGTGGAGTCTCGCAGTCGTGTCGACGACCTCTACGTACCCTTGATAAATCCCGGTGGGGGAGACTACTTCAACCCTGTAGACTGCCAGGGCCCCGAGCACATTTGTTAAATACTGGTCGTACTGCTTTCCTGTGAAGGCTATTGTTGTCGTGGATAGGTATTTCTCAGGGTTCTTAACGTAGTCGTCGACCGAGGAGGGATTGACTACTAGAGCCTGCTGAACACTGCTCGCCGTGGTTGTGATTGGGACGAGGGCTAGCACTATGAGGGTGAAGAAGGCGGCCACGATGAAGACCCCGCTTACATACTCCCATGAGACGTCTATCGCCGAGTGCTTGGCAAGCGCTTTAGTGAACACGGGTGGGAACCTGCTGTACTTGTTGACCAGGTAGAAGGCTGTGAGCGCTGAGAGGAAGGAGTAGACTAGTGAGGGCGAGTAGTGGAAGAGGGTCTCCGCCTGTTGGACACCCATGTACATTGCCCCGTAGACTATGAGGAGGACTCTGATAAGGTTGCCGAGCAACCCTATGAGCAGTGAGATGATGATGGATGCGAGTGAGACAACGGTTTTTCTCAAAGGTTTATCAGAGCTGAAGGTCACCATGTAGATTAAGACCGGTATAACACTCATGATCGAGCTGAGCGTCACTATGCCAGTGCAAGCCGCCTCAATGCTGAAACGCGCCACCTCTCCACTGGGCGTTGTGACTTCTAGCTGTGTGAAGCCGGGTGCCTCAACAACCCTGGCACCCGTCAGAAACCCAGCTACCCTACCAATGTACCTGGATAAAAGGGGGGTCAACCTGTCCACGAAGCCAGCGGGCAAAGGGATTAGCAGGAAGGGGGTTAAAAGGGGTATTATCTCGCCGGGGGTCACCGGGTCGTAGACGAGGAGTATGAGAGCTATGAAGAAGAGCGAGAAGCTTAAACCCTCAAGCTGTATCTTGTACTCGAGGAGAGATATAGAAACGCTGTACAACGCGAGGGAGAAGAGGGCGAGGAGCGTCGCGAAGACTATTCTGCTTAATCTAACTCCATATGAGAACCCGATGTATCTGAGGGACAAGTATAGCGTTATCACCATCGAGAACAGGGAGACAATTATGTAGCTGTACTCCTCGCTGGAAGCCAA
>JAEMPJ010000033.1 GCA_022759365.1 Thermogladius sp.
ATATCGGCGGGGCAAAGCAGCGGGGTAGGGCAGCCAGGTAGCCCGCGGGGCTCATAACCCCGAGGTCGGTGGTTCAAATCCACCCCCCGCTATACACCCTGCCGCGAGGCAGGCCCCGCCATAAGGTTCTAAGTCTACAGCACACTCTATAGAGCCGGCTCAAAAGTTGGATTACGAATTAAAGAAGGGAGGAAAAGAGGGGTCTAAAACGGGGCTATTTGAGGAGCTCGATTATCTTCTGAGCTACTTCTAAACCAGCCTGCTCCTGGGCTTCTACACTGCTGGCGCCTATATGAGGTGTTAACACAACATTCTCCAACTCGAGTAGCGGGCTGTCCTTGGGCAACGGCTCCTCCTCGTATACATCCAGGCCTGCACCAGCTATCCACCCCTCTCTCAGGGCTTTGATAAGCGCGTTGGTGTCTACTACAGCGCCTCTAGAGGTGTTTATAAGTATCGCTGTCTTCTTCATCAACCTCAGCCTATCCTCGTTGATCATATGCTTCGTCTCCGGTGTCAGAGGGACGTGCAATGACACTATGTCTGCCCTCCTGAGTAGGGTTTCCAGGTCAACGCACTCGCCGTTGAATTCCCTCCCGGCTTCTCGGTCGCATCTTTGATCAGTGTACACTATCTTCATGCCGAACCCGTAGTAGCATATCCTAGCAACGGCTCTCCCGATTCTGCCTAAACCCACTATCCCAAGTGTTTTGCCCTTGAGCTCGAACCCCACTGCCTCGTGTTTAACCCACTCCCCGCTCCTCATCTTCCTATCGCTGAAAGCGATCTTCCTAGCCACAGCGAGCATCAGCCCTACAGCTAGCTCCGCCACAGCCTGGGTGACAGACTCCGGTGCGTTCACCACCTTAATACCCTTCTTCTCGGCGGCCTCCACGTCGATGTTGTCGAGCCCGACACCAGCCCTAGCTATCACCCTGAGGACGTCGGCCGCCTCGATAACCCTCCTCGTCACCCTGGGCTTGCTCCTCACTATTATAGCGTGGAATCCCTTGATCAATTTAGCGAGCTCTTCCTCGGGCGGCTCGTTGACCTCCACTACTTCGAAACCCCTCGACTTCAACAACTCGACCGCGCTCCTGCTGATCCTGCTCGCCACGAGAACCCTGGGTGTCAAATACCTCACCTCTTCCCGTAGCCTAGTTGTGCAAGAACCTCTCTCAAGTTCTTGAACAACTCGTCTATATCCTCCTTCGTGATGTAGCCCATGTGGCCTATCCTGAATGTAATGTCTTTAACCTTCCCGTAGCCTTTGGCGATCTCAATGCCCCTCTTCCTCAACTCCTCGTATATCACAGGGCCTTTAACCCCCGGCGGGTTGTAGACTACTGTTATCGTGGGGCTATAGTAGCCGGGCTCGGCGAACAGCTCCAAGCCTAACTCCAAAACCCCTTTCCTTATAGTCTCTGCTCTATCAGAGTACATTTTAAGCCAGGCTTCCTTACCGCCCATTTTCTCGATGACTCTAAGCATCACGTCCAACCCTATGATTATCGGTATAGGCGGGGTCGTCGGCGTAGACCACTGTTTCACAAGGAACTCCCTTATCTCCAGGAGGTCGAAGTAGAGACCTCTCTCAGGTATCTTCTTAGCCCTCTCGAAGACCTCTTCGCTGACAGCACCCATCGCTAAGCCGGGTGGGAGCCCAAACGCCTTCTGGCTACTCGCGAAAACCAGGTCTATACCCCAGTCGTCGACTCTTATATCAGCCGCACCCATAGCCGAGACAGCGTCGACGAAGACTAGCTTCCCGTGCTCTTTAGCTACTTTAGCGAGCTCTCTCAGCGGGTTGAGGACGCCGGTGCTGGTCTCATTGTAGGTTATAGTGACAGCCTCTACATCAGGGTTCTTCTTCAAGGCGTCGTCCAGCTCCTCTGGTTTAACTGCTTTACCAAGCGGTTTCTCGAGAACTACAGGTATCCTCCCATTCCTCTCAACCGCCTCCTTATACCTGTTCCCGAACTCGCCGATAACTGTCACCAGGACTTTACCCCTCGGTGTGATAGCGTTCCTTACACTGGCCTCCATGAAGCCTGTCCCGCTTGAAGGTATCAGCAGTACAGTAGCCTTCTCCGCCCCGAGGAAGCTCTTCAACCTCAGTGTAGCATCCTTATGCAACTCCTGGTACTCCTTAGACCTGTGGCTGAACATTTGAAACCTCATCGCCTCAAGTACCTCTGGGAAGCAGGCTACTGGGCCGGCTGTGAACAACCTCATCTTCCTGGGCCACACTAGTTGCTCTACTTCCTTCACGACATCCATGTACATGGGATACACCTCTACTGTTTCATATACCCTCCACGAGACTTATTTAATTTGCGCGTATTACAACAAGCCGCGCAAGAAGGTTGTCGTCTCAGCTGATGACCCTTATACCCAATTACTCACTACAGCACATTGCCAGCGGTCCCAGTCGCTCCACCTACATCATACTTCAGCTCGTCTCTGCCAGGTCATCCCGTACACTATGATTTTCAAAAACCTTAATTTACATATCTTTCAACACACAGTGGTTAAAATGAGAGTCTATTTGAAGACGAGGAGCGGTAAATGGATTCTCATTAAAGGGTGGTTGAAGCAGGTGTCCCCTAAGTCCGGTAGAAAGACGGTGGGCTACGCTCTACTAGGCGAGGAGAGCACACCACCTGAGATAGAGGGTGCGGAGGAGATAGTCCTCCCGGCCTCAGGTTTCTCCAAGCTCCTGCGCAGGCTCGTGGACATGGGTGATGGAGTGGTTGTCGTGGAGCCGAAGGACGTTGAGAACCTGTATGTGAGGGCGAGTAGAGAGGTTGCCAAGAAAATTTTAGACGCGGCCAAGGAGCTGAAGATCATTGACTAGTGAGCCTGCTTACTGCATTAGGTTTAAGTATTGCTTATGCACTATATTATGCGTCAACGAGCTGTAAAACTCGTTTCCTTTAAACCCGAGGAATTCGGATGAGTTCATCCGAGATAGGTAGGGTTGTGAGTAGAGTAGGCCTTGAACTAGTTGGCTTCCTCCGCGAGAATATCGGGAGAACTGATCTAGCCCAGGAGATTGGGAGGAGTGTAACAGGTGATATAACGAGGAAGATCGATCTAATGGCTGAGGAATACCTTGTAAACCTGGTCAAGGCCTCGGGTATTGAGGCGTGGGTTTTAAGCGAGGAGAGAGGGCTCTACAAGCTCTCAGCTAGACCGGAGTACCTCATCATAGCCGACCCCCTGGACGGGAGCTTGAACTACGTTCTTGAAATACCTTTCTCAGCTGTCTCGATAGCCGTCTACTCTATGAAGGAACCCTACTACAGTAAGGTCATATACGGGTTTGTGTCAAACATATTCCGCGAGGAGAGGTACGAGTACTCCAACGGGGTTATCTACCTGAATGGAGCTGAGTACAAGTCCTCCTTGAAGGGGAAGGGAATAATATGCATATACACAGTAAACCCAAGGCTCCTAGAGAAAATAAGAAAATTCGTTCTTGACAAGGGTGGTAAGCCTAGGTTGAGGACGCTGGGCGCAACCTCTCTCGAGATATTATACACGGCTATCGGCAGGATGGAGTACTACATCAACGATGTGGGGGGGATTAGAGCAAACGATATAGCCGTCGGCCTGGGAGTGGCGTTGAACAAGGGTTTGAGAGTTATAGTCAGACCCCAGCTATCCAGAATCGACCCAACAAGCATAAACGTGTTCGACGAAGTATGGGTTACTCCAAGCGACTACACTCTTTAAACACTCACAACCCGCTTTCACAGCTCTTAAGATTACTACTTCTAGTTGAGGAGATATTCAAGGCTAGGCCTGTAAAACCTGGTCTAGGCTCGAGGATAATACCCTCGCCCCTCTTTCCTCCACAACCACATCCTCCTCTATCCTCACACCCACTACGCCAGGTATGTACACGCCTGGCTCGATGGTGAAGACCATGTTCTTCTCAAGGACGGTCTGCGAACCCAACCTAAGGTAAGGCGGCTCGTGAACCACTACTCCGATACCGTGACCTAACCCGTGGATAAACCTCTCTTTGAGGCCATGTTTCTCCATGACGCTCACAGCCTTCTCGGCCACCTCGCCTGCTCTAACCCCGGGTTGAACTAAGCTTAGAGACTCAGAGACAGCCTCCCTCACAGCTTCTATTATCCTCTCGACCTCTCCCGGAATAGACCCTACTTTAACCACCCTTGTCAGATCACTGCATCTACCGCCTATCCTCACACCCACATCGACTACTATCACGTCCCCTGCCTTGATTTTATTGCCTGTAGGAGTGTTGTGTGGATAGCTGTTGTTGGGTGTCGCGGAGATTATCGGTGGGAAAGCGTAGTCTTCGACCCCCCTCCTCCTAACCTCCCTCTCGAAAACCCCGGCTAACTCGGTCTCGCTCACACCCTCCCTGGCCTCTTCAGCAACTGCTTTTATACCCATGGCGGTTACCTCAACCGCCCTCTCGATAAGCTCTATCTCCCAGTCCTCCTTGACCATCCTCACCTTTGAGATATCGTTTGACACGTCAACGTATTCACCTATGCTCCTAAGAACCGTGGTTGCGAGAGGGGATGGGAAACCAGCGTCGTACCCGGCTTTCAAGCCTGCTACCAGGGTTTTAACCAGCTCACCCCAATCCTTCTCGATTACCTTAGCGTCCGATGGCTTGAGAGTCCTCGATATAGCGTAGACTTCAACCCCCTTCCCTTCGAGAGAGTCCCTGTACCTGTAGTATTCAAGTAGGGGAACGTACAAACGTGGGACACCGGCCCTACGGTGGTAGAATAACAGGAGTGTCGCGTCAGCTAGGGATTTAACCCCCGTGAAATACTCGACGTTCTCTGGTGAGGCTATTAATATAGCGTCCACCCCACTTCTCTCAGCTATTTCATCGAGTTTACCCAGCATCGGCCTCAAAACAAGACACCCCCCACGACATCACTGTTATACAGCGTGGTACTATAATAACTTCCTTGGTTATACGGATTACACCCGGTAGCCAGGAGGAGGTTCATGTCCCAGGTTGCAAGAACCGAAAAAGGGTATTTGTGTAAGAGGGATGGTAGCCTAATGTACTTGGTGTACGAGTCCGAGAAGACAACAGACAACAAGCTTAAAGTTGTTATATCATACAAGTGCCCTGTCTGCGGGTTTAAGGTTGATGGGGAGTCGATAGAGCTCTCTAGGTTGAAAGACTCGTTTACAATAGTCAGAGTCGTCCGAAAGATACCTGTCTAACAGTTTTTCCTTAGCTTAAAAGCTGCGTGCTTAAAAATCCCTTTTCACCAGTCATACTTAATAAAAATAATTAGGCCGTTAGTATTTTATTTGGAGGCGTTTTAACTTGTTTAGGAGAGGAGTAAAGAAGAGCGGCAAGATCATCGAGCTGAGTTTGGTTGAATCCCCCTCAGCTTTGCCTGCTTCAAGTTGGGAGTTTCCTCCCGGGGAATACGTTTTAGGGAGGAACCCGACCTGCGATATCCTCCTCCTAGACCCAACTGTTTCAAGACTCCATGCCAGAATATTTTACAGTGAAGGAGAATGGTTTATTGAAGACCTCGGAAGCACGAATGGGACGAGAGTTGATGATGTCGAGATAAAGGGGAAGGGGCCAGTTAAATTGAAAGATGGGAGTAAGATAGTGGTGGGGAAATCTGTGTTGCAAGTGAAATTCAAGTAAGGGAAAGATGAAGTATGACTCTGAAAGAGTACGCTGACATCGAGGAGTTAAGCAATATTTTCAGTGACCCCATCCAGATGTCGAATCTCCTCATCAGGATCAAGTTCGATACGGCAAATAAGAGAATGGCTTTCAACGAGTCTCTAAGCGAGCTAGAGAGAACGTCTAAAACAGTTGTGAGAGACTCGCAGGCAGTCTACTTCGTGTTGCGGCATGAGGAGAAGAACCGTGTAATAAGAGGAATCCTGGTAGGCGACTACGTTGTGGCGTTAGTAATCGAGGAGGCTGGCGTGATTAAGTTAAAGGGTAAAGACGCTTTCAGCGAGTTGATTACCTCTTATAGAGCGAGCAACCCCGTCATAAAGTTAAGCTACGCTAGGATAAAACCCGAGGTAGCCGAGGGCACGCCGTTAGAGGGGCGTCTAAAGGAGATTGTAAGCAGGGTGACCGAGGAGAAGCCGCCTCACATATGGGTTGGGAGAATAATATACGACTTTAAGGTGACTGAGGCTCTATCCGATAAAGGGGGCTTCACATATGTGCTCAAGGCGATCGGTAAAGATGGTTTAAGCTATGTGTTGAAGATACCCAGGGATAAGCTACCTAATGGAACTCCCCTAGCTCTCTCGGGGCCTGAGAAAATAAGCGAGTTCATGCGGAGCTATATTAACTCGATAGAGGTATGCCACCCCGATAAGTTTGAGGTCTCCTCTTTTCTATTGAAAAACGGTTTAAACGAGGATCTATACTGGGAGCTCGCATACTACAGGAAGTACGTGCTGTGCCCCAGAGGGTTTATTATCACATACGACAGTTATGACGCAGATTTATACTTAGAGAATCCCCCTGTGGTTATAGAGCGGTACGCTGAACTCGGGGATCTACAAGATTATGTGGGTAGAAAAAAGCCTGACGCCAAGTTCATTGTGAGTATAGGCATAAGAGTCTCAGGAGCCCTGGGACTGGCCCATGCAATGAGCATAATACACCTCGATGTGAAACCCCAGAACATACTTTTAGCCGGCGACAAGGGGGAGCCCTATGGGGTGCGCCCCTACATAGGGGACTTCGCGAGTACGACCAGGGTTCTAGAGGGGTGGGCTAGGCCGACGAGGGTTACCCCGGAGTTCGCCGACCCAATCTCCCTCATTAAGGGTAAAGCAGGTTTCGACTACGACGTCTACTCACTCGGTTTAACCCTCCTCAGCTCTCTAACCCAGATCAGGCTCTCCCACAGAACTCTTGTAAACCTGCTGGCTTTGAAACACGTTCATAAAATGGATATTAGCATAGAGCCATTCCTACTAGACCACCCGGCTCTAGCAACTTTCCTCAAGGATGTTGAACCCGTATTCAAGGGTTTCGCGGAGGGGAGGGTCAAGCTCGAGGAGTTAGAGGAGAAAACTATATCGCTAATCGCGGAGAGGGATAAGATGGTTCTAGACGTGCTTGGAAGGGAGGTCGACAAAGACCTACTGGCATTCCTATTAAAGGCAACCAGCTTGAGGAGAGAGGAGAGGTTTAGAAACGCCGTGGAGTTCTGGCTTAGCCTCAAGAAGCTTGCCGCCGAAAAGAAGTGGGGCGATGTAATCCCTACCCCAACTAGATGAATAGAGGTTTGTTCAAGGC
Organism: Thermogladius sp.; assembly: GCA_022759365.1. GTDB lineage: Archaea > Thermoproteota > Thermoprotei_A > Sulfolobales > Desulfurococcaceae > Thermogladius. Next base: position 7,301 of record JAEMPJ010000033.1, read on the forward strand.
GACCTGGATTGCCAGCAAGCCGC
>JAEMPJ010000040.1 GCA_022759365.1 Thermogladius sp.
TCCAGCACGGGTTTAAAAGTGTTGGAGGCAGGGTTCTTAATCGAGAACCCTCGTAGACCCGATACAACCACTAATATTTTTGTTAAAGCTGTGAAGCGCCGCTCCGAGGAAGACGCCGCTAATCCCCGAGGACTATAACCTACCACCACAGATGAATCCTCTCCTTAACGCTGGTATAATACTTCCAAGCGGATGTCCAAAAGATTCAATTTGGTATGATCAACCCGTTATGATCCGAGGAGATTCCACCGCGGGATTTTTAATCCCAGTGAGCCGAAAAACCTCTACCCCGGTCTCCCAGAGCCGGCTTCTAGGCTTCGAAATCGAATTAAAACTGGCTGATTCATCTCCTCAGTTTAAAGGGCGAGGGGAGGAGATCCCTCAGGTTAACAATTATTCTCTCCCCTGACTTCACGCTGTACATAATTATCTCCGCTTCCTCGTTGAACTCCGCTATTACTTGCCTGCATGCGCCGCAGGGAGGGATGGGGTGCTCTAAATCGGTTACAACCGCCACCGCTAGGGGCCTCCTCTCACCTGCAGTCACCATCGCTGATACCGCTGACCTCTCGGCGCAGATTGTGAGTCCGTAACTGCTGTTCTCGACATTGACGCCTCTGTATATGTTGCCCTTGTCTGTTATGAGTGCTGCAGCCACGTGGATGCCGCTGTAGGGGGCGTAGGAGTTCGGCAGGACTTTAACAGCTTCCTCTATTAACTTTTGAATAGTCCTCTCATCCAATCCTCTTCACCATTATAACGTATACTTCACCCTCAATATCCCATTCCCGGACAAACCCTTCTCCCCCTGGGATCTCGTCCACGAACTCGATCCTCAGAGAGCCTGTCTCACCCTTCATGTACTCTATGAAGGGTTTAAGCAGGTTCTTCTTATCCTCAGGTGCTTTAATGAAGGTCTCGATCTTCTCGTTTAACTCCAAGTTCATCATTTTCCTCATCACCTGTATCCTCCTAATCAAGTCTCTCGCTAAGCCCTCGCCGACCTCCTGGTCTGTCAGGGTCGTGTCCAACGCTATAGTTCCCAATGGGCTTTCCTCGACTGAATACCCCTTCACATATCCTACAACGACCTCCACATCCCCCGCCTCGATCCTAACCCTGGTTCCATCGATGTCCAATTCGTAGTAGCCCTTCGACAATAGCTCTCTAGCGATATCCCCCTCCCTCTCCATGATGCGCTTCAACGCCAACCCGGTTAACCCCCTCAGCTTGGGCCCAAGCCTCTTGTAGACGGGTTTCAGCTTGTATTCGACGAGCTCCTCGACCCTCCTCGCCTCCCTTACCTCTACCTCCCTCGTGTTCAGTATCCTCTTTAGCAGGGAGGCGTGTTTCTCAACGACGTTTGCAACATCTCTCTTATCAGTAAAGACGATCACGCGCCTGACAGGTTGCCTGAGCTTTAACCCAGCCTTCATCCTTGCGGCGGCTACTTTGTCCGCGAGAACCCTGATGACCTCCATCTCCCTCTCAGCATCCTCGTCTATAAATTCGGGCCTGGGCGAGGGCCAGTCGAAGAGGTGGATCGACTCCACACCCTCCAACTCCCTAAAGACGTTCTGGTAGATGTACTCCGTGAAGAACGGGACTACCGGGGAGGCGGCTATAAGCCAGTTCTTCAGCACGTAGTAGAGGACGCTGTAAGCCGCCAGCTTGTCCTCTGTCTCCTCCTCAACCCAGATCCTTGGCCTCACAAGCCTGAGATACCAGTGGCTGACATCCTCCACTATAAACCTCCTCAACTCCCTGACAGCGTCGTGAACCCTGTACTCCTCGAAGCTCTCGGTGACTTTCAACATCATCCTAGTGAACCTGCTTAACAGCCATCTATCCTCGAACCTCAGCTTGCCCAAGTACTGCTCGAGAGTATGTCTTGTAGGGTCAAATTTATCCAGGTTCATGTATGTTGAGGCGAAGAGGTAGACATTCCACGCGATATTAAGGTCGCTTCCAACCTCCTCTATACTCCTCCAAGAGAACTTCAAGTCCTCCCAGGTAGTGTTGCTGAGCAACCAAAGCCTGAGGGTGTCTCTGCCGACTCTCTCAATAGCCTCGTCGGTGCCAACGTAGTTGCCTAAGCTCTTATGCATCTCCCTGCCCTTCTCATCTAGGGCGAAGCCGTGGACTAGCACGGTCTTATAGGGGCTCGAGCCGAACCCTATTACGCCGGATCTAAGCAGTGAGAAGAACCAGCCTCTAACCTGGTCGTGCCCCTCAACAATGAAGTCTGCTTGAACCTCCCCGGGATCCAGCCCCTCCGGGTGGCCGCGTGAAGCGTAGAAGGCTATACCGCTGTCAAGCCAGACGTCGACTACATCGCTAACCCTCCTCATCCTACCGCCGCATACAGGGCACTTGAGCTCTACATTATCGATCCAAGGCCTGTGGAGGTCTGGGGGAGCCTCCCCGCCGAGGGATTTGATCTCCTGGACGCTACCCACCACCACAGTGTGGCCCCTCTCGCAGACCCATACTGGAAGAGGCGTGCCCCAGTATCTCTGCCTTGATATAACCCAGTCCTGGACGTTCTCAAGCATGTTCAGCATTCTCTGAAGAGCCCAGTCCGGGATCCACTTGACCCTCTTCGCCTCCTCGATCAGCCTGTCCTTCAGCTTTGACACCCTTATAACCCACTGCTCTGTTGCCCTCAGGATAACCGGGGTCTTGCACCTCCAGCAGACAGGGTACTTATGGGTTATCGATCCCGCGTAGACGAGTACCCCTCTCGCCTTCAAGTCCTCGATTATGACCTTGTTAGCGTCCCGGACCTGCATCCCCCGGTACTTTCCTGCCTCACTTGTGAAAACACCCTCCTCGTTGACGGGACTCGCGATAACCGTTATGCCGTTCTTCCTCGCGACCTCAAAATCTTCGAAGCCGTGCCCAGGGGCAGCGTGAACCAGGCCGGTGCCCTCTGTTAAGCTGACGTATTCCTCGGCCGGGAGGATTACATGGTACTCCCTCAGTTTCCGCTGGAGGTCGACTAGATCCTCGAGGGGGTGCTTGTACCTCAACCCCACCAGCTTATCGCCGGTGAACTCCTCAAGGATCTCGTAGTCCTCCACGCCCGCTAACTCCATGACATCCCCCAGCCTCGATTTTGCGAGTATCCAGACCTCGTCTCCAACCCTGGCCTTCACGTAGACGCCCTTCGGGTTAACCATGATGAAAGTGTTGGCTGGGAGGGTCCACGGCGTAGTAGTCCAGATTAACACGTAGGTTTTCTCGAAGCCTTCGAGAGGCATCTTAACTATTATGCTTGGGCTGGTTAGATCATGGTATTCAACCTCGTAGTCGGCTAGTGTCGTCTGGCATCTAGGACACCAGTAGACAACCCTGTACTCCTTGTCGAGCAACCCCATCTCGCTGGCTCTCTTGATCAGCCACCACGCGGACTCGATGTACTTGTTGTCCAGCGTGTAGTATGGGTGCTCCCAGTCCATTGCCACGCCCAGCTCTTTAAACCACTTTGTCATAGACTCAGCGTTAGACAGGGCGAGCCTTCTACACTCTTCTACAAACCTCGCAACCCCGATCTTCTCCTCGATCTCCCTCTTACTCTTCAAGCCCAGCTTCTGCTCGACTTTAACCTCTATTGGCAGGCCGTGGCAGTCGTAGCCAGGCTTGTCGAATACGTTGAAGCCCCTCATCCTCTTGAACCTAAGGATAGAGTCCTTCAAACTCTTGTTCCACGCCGTCCCTATATGGGGGACGTCCCCCGAGGGGTATGGTGGACCATCTATGAATATAAATCTCCTGCTTGCTCCAAGAGATTTTGCCTTAATCTTCTCGTATATCCTATTGTTAGCCCAGTAGTCTTTAACATTTTTCTCAACAAGCCTCCAGTCGTACTGCCCTGAAAGCCTCCCTGGGACAGGCAAATAGCCCCACCAACCTGGTGAGAGAGGTGAACAGCTGGCTCCTAGGCATCGGTCAATGAGAGTTAATCAAGCGTCGTTCGCTTTTAAAAATAACCCGTTTTAATTTGAGGGTGGTGGTTTATTGCTCGAGGAGCTGGTTTTGAAGGTTGTCAGAGAGTACAAGCCTGCCCGCAGTATACTTCACTCGATAATCTACTTGAAGAACGGGGTTCTCCTCAAGGACTGGACTCTGGCCTTAACAGGTGTCTACAGCGAGAGGCTTGACAGTGTACTCGACAAGCTCATACGGGAAGGTTCCATTAAAGTTTGCAAAGACGGGAGGTTGACAGTCGACGAGTGCCCGCAGGAGGGCAGCGACTTAAGCGGTTTGGTTGACGAGGCTGTTAAAAAGTTCCTGGCATCCAACCCGGCGAGAGGGGTGTAACGCCCTTTCCACGGGCACTATTCTTTCAAGCCTGGGAGCTCTCAGGGTCGCCTAGGGTGGTCTAGGCCGAGGTAGAATGAGAGGGTTTAAGACCTTGGAGTTGTCCGCTTTCAAGACAACGTGAGAAGAGCCAGCCCCCAACCAGTGTCTCTATGCTGGGTTGTAAGCCTCCACAGGCCCTAGCTTGTCTCAGGTGCCTCGGAGGCCCCGGTTTTAACGAGGTCGTTTATCACGTTTGCAACTATCTCCCTGGCCTCCCCGATCTCGCTTTCATCTAGCATCTTATATTTAGATCGGTCGAGGTAAACTGAGACCATTGCCTCAGGCACTAAGCCGTGTCTTTGAGCGAAACTGCTTAGGCTCACTTCCTTGTAGTCGAGTACCTTGGAGTCTTTGACTGTTACTACCAGCAGGTTTTTCACTATTTCACTACCAGCTGAGGGGAAAACGTCTATCTTGTTGTAGAGCGTTAGCACATCATCCTCCGATAGTTGCAGTTTGCTGAACCTCGAGTTTAATTCAGCAACGATCTCACTCCTAATCTTATTCTTAACCTCCCTGCTGAACCTCGGTGAGAACAAGACCCTCGCATCCTCCAGTTTCAGGGTCTCCCTGTCGAGTAGCTTCCAAACAGGCTTCCGGGTGACAAAGAGGCTCTCCAACGCTTTCCTCCCGAACTCTTTATCCTCGCACTCGAGGTCGCCAGCCTTCCCCATCGCTAGAGAGTGGAGTAGCCCGTATACGTTGAAATCGTTTAACACAACGTAGCTAGACCACTCCCCCTTGCTGAACATGTCCTCAAGGATCCCGGTGATCCTGCTTCTAATACACTTCAGCAACCTCCCTATAGTCTCGACGAAAGCAATGTTAACATGGTGGAAGTAGACGTTCTTGTACATGAGCTTCCTAGCCTCCAGCAATCTAACGAGGTCGTCCACTGCTTTACCCGATATAGAGGGAGCCAGCAATCCATGGTAGTCGACTATGAAAGTGTTCCTTAAAACCCACTCCTCGTTTATCTCCCCGATCGCTAGGCCAGTGTAGTACGCGTCCCTCTTAAGGTAATCTATTATATCGCTTGTGTAAATGTAGTCTCTGACAGTGAGCCTTATAATAGTGCTCAAAGCCTTCTCCGGCCTAGGTACGAAGAAGTCGTCTAGGCTAAGCGTGTTGTTCCTGGCTAGATCAGTGTAATCTCTCATCCCGAAAGGCGGTTTCATACCCTCATCCAATATGCTCAACACGTATTCACCGTCAACACCCAGGGTCTTGGAGCTAGATCTCAAAGCCTCATCAATCAGCTTCCTCAGATAGTCCCTGTAGATGAGGTAGCCTACAACCTCGTGGTTCCCCACGATGAAGGGTAGGAAATCCCTCGTCTTATACACGTATTCGTCGAAGGCATGGCTGAAAGGCCCGTGCCCTATATCGTGTAGCAAGCCTAGTAGCCTCGCCGCAAGTGTCAGTTCTTTCAGCCGGGATGTCAGCTCAGTGAAGTGCTTTGAACCAGAGAGGAAGTCTAAGCTACCTTTCACCAGGTAAGTCACATACTTGTAGGAGACATGCATAACCCCTAGGCTGTGGCTGAACCTGGTGTGCGTTGCACTGGGGTAGACGAAGTGGGCTGTCTGGAGTTGAAGGATATACCTTAGCCTCTGGAGAGGCCAGCTATCGATTACAGTGTCCTCCATCCCCTTCACGTAGTCAATATAGCTGTATATCACGTCCCTAACCTGGGCGTTGAAGGGCAGCATCCAGGGGAAGAGGTTTGATTTAGCAGTCAACTTGATCACTACGAGTACTATTTTCCTTTGATAGAATGATGCCTGCGATCTTAATAAATATTACTTTTGCCCTCTCTCTTTCAATCGGTCGATGAGAAGCTTGTAAGGGGACTCCAGGAAGAACCCGTTCTTGCATACGGGGCATATGACTAGTATAGGCCGGGATCTCTCCTCAGGTATAGTCTTGGAGTCCGCGATGTAGAGGACGGATTCGTACATGTAGTAGAAGTCCCGGGGCTTACCCTTGAAGCCGCAGTAGGGGCACGTGATCTCCATGAACCAACCATTTTATTCCTTAGTATAGCTGTCTTAAATATCTTCGTTAGAAATACTGCTTCCAAGATTCAATATGGTAACAGAAAAGTTTATAAACCAAACCAGAAGATAAATATTACCAGGTGGAGTAAATGCCTGGTACAATCCCGTTAATTGGAGAAAAGTTCCCTGAAATGACCGTCATGACTACTCACGGCCCCAAGAAGCTACCCGACGACTACAAGGGCAAATACCTCGTTATCTTCAGCCACCCAGCAGACTTCACGCCAGTATGTACTACAGAGTTCATAGGTTTCGCTGTCAGATACGAGGACTTCAAGAAGCTGAACACTGAGCTACTGGGGCTCAGCGTCGACAGCACGTTCTCCCACATCAAGTGGGTGGAGTGGATTAAGGAGAAGTTTGGTGTCGAAATACCGTTCCCAATCATAGCGGACCCCACAGGCGAGGTTGCGAGGAAGCTGGGCTTCCTCCACGCCGAGTCCGCCACGTCAACGATCAGAGCCGTGATAATCGTAGATGACAAGGGCATTGTTAGGGCAATATTGTACTACCCCCAGGAGACAGGGAGGAACCTAGATGAGATACTGAGGTTAGTGAAGGCGCTCCAAGTAAACGATAAATATGGGAGGGCTCTACCAGCCAACTGGCCTAACAACGCTCTCATAGGCGACGCGCTGATTGTGCCGCCAGCTAGCACAGTCCAGGACGCGGCTGAGAGATTGAAGAAGTACAAGTGCTTCGACTGGTGGTTCTGCATCGAGGAAGGAAAGGTTCCAGCGGAGGAAGTATCCTTAGTTAGGTCGTGGCTTGAGAGAGCTGCAAAGCCGTGGAAGCTCTCCACGTCTAAGTAGGCTTGTGAAGACCTTTCCAAA
>JAEMPJ010000059.1 GCA_022759365.1 Thermogladius sp.
TGCTTGAATACCTCGCCGAGTGTTGGAATTACCTGGCCGGCGCCCAGGTACGCGGATCTCAGCTCTCTCAGAGTAGACTTCTTCACCTCGAGCCTAACCCCGGAGACCCTCTCGGTGTCCTCGTCGTGGATGACAACCGGGTGCCCGTCCCCGCTGAGCCACACGTCGAGCTCAACCCCGTCGGCCCCGTAGTATAGTGCTGCGAGGAAGGAGAGTAGAGTGTTCTCCGGGTACTTGGCCGGGTAACCCCTGTGACCTATGAGGAGGGGCCTGGAGGGCATTCAACCAGCCTCCTCAACCACTCTACTCTTAGGGTATATTTTGAGCATTGAAACCCATATAGCAAGAGGTATGAGCCAGGCTAGGAGGACGGTGGCTATAGAGTACCTTGAGGCATCCGGTATACCGAGGCCCCAGTGCTCTACGAGAGACTCCTTCAACCAGCCGTAGAGTGTTGGGCCGACACCCCAGCCGAGGGTGTTGAGGATGTTGAACACTGAGAAAACCGTGGCGCGGTACTCCCTCTCCACCACCTCGCTCAGCACGCTACTTATGTTAGGGTAGGCGAGCGTTGTGAAGAGCATGCCCGCTAAGGCCAGCAAGGCTGGTGGGAGCAGTGCAGTGGGTGCCTCCACGCCGTAGGGGTACGGGTACAGGACGAACGAGAGCATTACGGCCAGCCCCACCCCCACGCCTATGATGCTGACTTTAACCCTCCCAAGCTGGTCGCCCGCCCTAACCCTCCTGTCAGCCAACGCCCCGCCTGTGATGTGCCCTATTATAATCGAGATTGAGGCCAGGGTTAGGATGAGGGAGGCAGTGGCCTTGCTTAAACCCCAGGCGTCCTCCATGAAGTTGACGGCATACCTTGTCACAGCACCCCAAGGCATACCCCAGAAGAATATCAGTACTAGTAGGGCTATTACAGCGGGCTTTGAGACAACTCTACCCGCAGCCCTCAGGTTGAAGCCTCCTCCACCCGTCACCGCTACATGCTTAATGGACTTGTAGATCCTTGAGAGGCTCACCGAGACGATTGCTGTGAGGGCTATTGTGAGGAGGCCTAGGAGAGTGTAGCCAGTCCTCCAAGCCAGCGTCAAGCCAGCGGCTAAACCCAGCGGGTACCCTATAACACTGCTAGCGTAGTAGGCTGCGTAGCCGAGGCCTCTCCTCGACTCAGGCGTTGTATCCGCTATAGAGCCCATTAAGGGAGGGTATATGCCCTGCATCCCGATAGCGAAGAGCGTGAACCCTAAGATTAGCTCGGGGAAGCCTGCGGCGAGGCCCACGATGATTGAGCCAGCCCCCATTAGGAGGCCTGACAGGATGATCAGCCTCACCCTCCCAAACCTGTCTGCCAGGATCCCGAAGGGGACGCTGAGGGCGATCGCTATGATGCTCGGTATTGTGACTAGGTATAAGCCGGCTACAGCCTCGTACTCGTATGCCTTACCCGGTACCAGGCCTTCAAGCCAGATGCTCTTGATCACAGCCGCGTACATGTAGTTCACGGTGAAGTATGTTAAGACGAGGAGGGCGAGCAGGATCAGGTGCCTCATGGTTTCACCCCTACAGGTATTTCTCGAGGAAGCCCTTCAGCCTCGCCTCGTACTCGTTTTTGAAATCCCTCCAAGCCCCCACATGCCTTGTCTCAGGGTACCATGCTTCAACAACCCGGGCGCTCCTCCTCAGGTGTTCCTCAAGCTTCTTGTACTCGCCGGGCGATATTAAATCGTCTCTCAGAGGGGCGACGAGTAGAGTGGGGGCTTTAACCTTCTCAGCGTACTTGTACATCACTAGCTCGCCAGGGTTCACGCCGATCATCCTCGACGCGTTGAACATTATTAGAGGGTAGGATATTCTCAGGAGGAGGCCTAGGAGACCCCGCGTCCTTGCAACCCATCTCCTACCCGACTCCCGTATATCCACGTACGGGCTGTCTAGGACTAGGGCTTCAACCCTAGCCCTAGACCCAGCCATGATCGATATGGCCCCGCCCATTGAGAAACCGTAGAGCGCGACCTTCTCGAAACCCATCCCCCTGAGGTATCCGACAAGCTGCTCCACGTCGAAAGACTCCCTGTAGCCGAGCGTGGTCTCGCAACCGCTCTCCCCATGCCCCCTCATGTCGACTGCTACCACACTATACCCCGCTTTACCCAACGCCTCTATGGCTGGTTTAACATAGTCTTCATCCCACTTGCTGGAGGTGTATCCGTGTACTACCACGACAACCCTCCTCGGGTCTCTTTTAACAAGCCAGCCTTTGAGGACGCAGTTATCGCTTGTCCTAAAGGTGAAGTCCTCGTAGTCTAAACCGAGGTCGCGGGGAGTCCAGCCCCCGATCTTCCGGGGAGGTTTAACCAGCTTCCTCGAAGCCACGTAAGCCACTGCAATAACCGTGGAAGCTAGTGCTAGGACTACTACAAGCAGGATTAGGACGATGAATAGTGAAAAAGCCATTTTTCCACCAAGAAAACAAAATGACGGTGTTGGATAAAAGTCTTGCGCTTTTATCTTTCACGGGTATAGTTCTTCCAATTAGAGGTGGAGTCTTCACGCAGGTTGGAGAAGAGTATGTTATGGCGATAGACCAGGGCACCACAGGGACTAGAGTAGCCCTCTTCGACGAGAACGCCCGCCCGGTTGAGAAAGCGTGGTGCTACAGGGAGCACAAGCAGATCTACCCTAAACCCGGCTGGGTTGAACACGACCCCGTGGAGATCTGGCTGAACGTGAAGCTCTGCATAAAAGAGGTCGTCGAGAAGTCCCGGGTGGATCCAGGGAGGATTGTTGCTATCGGGGTCGCAAACCAGCGGGAGACGGTTGTAGTCTGGGATCCGAGGACGGGCACGCCTGTCTACAACGCGATTGTATGGCAGGATAGGAGGACGGCTAGGGAGGTCGAATACCTTAGGTCGAACTACTTCGAGGAGATAAAGCGCAGGACAGGGCTGATCCCCGACTCCTACTTCTCCAGCACCAAGCTCTGGTGGTTGCTAGACAACGTGCCGGGTCTAAGAGAGAAGGCTAGGGGTGGAGGGGTTCTAGCGGGGACGATAGACGCCTGGATAATATGGAACCTGACAAAAGGGTCGAGGGACACGCTGACACCAGAGAGGGGTGGGGCGCATGTATCAGACTACTCGAACGCATCGAGGACAATGCTCTTCAATATCCAGAGGCTCGAGTGGGATAGAGACCTACTGGAGATAAACGGCGGTATACCAATCGATATACTCCCCTACCCGAGGCCCTCAAGCGACAGGGACTTCTACGGGTACACGGGGCCGGAGGTCTCGGGTCTGCTCGGCGGGCGGAGCATCCCTGTGGCCGGCGACGCTGGCGACCAGCAGGCCGCTCTAATAGGCCAGGCGGGCTTCAGCGAGGGTGACTTGAAGACAACTTATGGGACAGGCAACTTCCTCCTATTGAACACTGGTGAGAGGATAGTTTACTCGAGGAGGAACCTGATAGCGACAGTCTACTACTCGACTCAGCCTGGTAAAGCCCTCTACGCCCTCGAGGGCAGTGTATTCGTCACGGGTGCCGCCATACAGTGGCTTAGAGACGGGTTGAAGATAATAGAGGTATCACCCGAGGTCGACCCCCTAGCTGAAGCAGCACCCGACACTGGTGGAGTATACTTCGTCCCCGCCTTCACGGGCTTGGGCGCGCCGTACTGGGATCCATACGCGAGGGGTTTGATAATAGGGTTGACCAGGGGCACTGAGAGGAAGCATATTGCTAGGGCAGTCCTCGAGTCCATAGCGTATTTAACAAGGGACGTCGTGGAGGCCATGGTGGAGGACACGGGCCTGGAGATTAAGCTCCTGAAAGCGGATGGAGGGGCTTCTAGAAGCGACTTCCTAATGCAGTTCCAGGCGGATATACTTGGTATACCGGTTGTGAGGCCTCTCATATTTGAGACCACGTCTCTCGGGGCGGCTTTTCTAGCCGGCTTAGCCTCAGGGTTGTGGAGGAGTGAGGAGGAGTTCTCGAGGTTTTGGAGGCCTGGCAAAATATTCCAGCCGAGAATGGACTCTGATACGAGGGAGAGGCTTTACAAGGGGTGGAAGGCAGCTGTCTCGAGGGCTATGGGCTGGGCCAGGGAGGTGCCCTGGTTCTACGGGTACCAGACGACTTAGGCCTGGAGGCGGGTTCGGTGGGTAGGCTTAGGGTTCTAGTAGTGGGGGCCGGGGTAGTTGGTGCATCTGTAGCCAGGGTTTTGAGCAGGTACGAGAACTTTGAGGTAACCCTCGTCGAGAAGGAGCCGGATGTAGGGTGGGGCGTGAGCAAAGCCAACACCTCTATCATACACCCATGCCACGAGGAGGATCCAGGCCAGCACCCCCTGAGGGCAAGGCTGTGCCTCGAGGGCAACAGGGCTTGGAGACAGTGGGTTAGAGACCTGGACATACCGTCCGCGTGGCCCGGCGAGATAATGGTCTACACGACCCCCGAGGAGGAGCGGGAGGCCTTGAAATACGTTAAGCTGGCGGAAGCGAACGGTGTGGAGGGGGTTAGAGCCCTCGATAAAAACGAGCTCATGAGGCTTGAGCCCAGCGTGAGCCCTGAGGCGATAGGGGGAGTATACGCTCCTACAGCAGGCTTGATATCGCCTTTCGAAGCCGTTGTCGCGATCGTGGAGAACGCTGTGGACAACGGTGTCAGAGTCATGCTTGAGACCGAGGTGGTGGACGTTAAGACTAGGGGTGGGAGGGTCGTGGGAGTTGAGACAAACAGGGGTTTCCTGGAGGCGGATATCGTGGTGAACGCTGCGGGGCTCCAAGCAGACTATATATCTCATAAAGCAGGCGTTGAGAGAGACTTCTACATAACCCCTAGGAAGGGCCAGTACGTCTTATTCGACGAAGACGTCCCCGTGAAACCTGGGAGGATACTTCACACGACCCCGACGCCTAAGACGAAAGGGCTGTACGCTATCGTCACAGTCCACGGGAACCTCATGCTCGGCCCCACGGCCGAGGACTTGCCGAGGGATGCTAGAGACGACTTCTCGACCACGCCGGAGGGCGTGGACTACATTCTCAGGGAGGCGGGGAGACTGCTCAGGGAGGTTCCTGGGAGGGATAGGGTTATAAGGGTCTTCGCGGGCCTGAGGCCAGAGCCGCCGGGCGGCGCCTGGCTTATCAAAGCATACCAGGATCCATGGGGCTTCGTTAACGCGGCTGGGATAAGATCACCCGGCTTAACCGCGGCCCCTGCTATCGCAGAGTACATCCTCACCCTCATATCCAGGGAGTACGATGTCAAGCTCGTGGAGAAGAAGGGCTGGATGCCTTTCAGGAGGGGGATAACGAGGATTAAGGGGAGGTCGGCGGAGGAGATCGACGAGCTGGTTAGATTGAACCCCGACTACGGAGAGGTCGTCTGCTACTGTAAGATGGTGTCGAAGGCAGAGGTTCTCGAGGCGATTGAGAGGATGAAGAAGATCGGCGTTAAGACTATTACACTAGATGGCTTGAAGTTCAGGGCGTACGTTGGCTTCGGCAAGTGCCAGGGGTCTTTCTGCCGGCCGAGGATCGCGAGGATAGTCTCCGAGGCTTTAGGCGTGCCTCTGAAGGATGTCGTGGTGAAGAAAGCGGCCTACGGTGTAGGTGACGTTAAACCCCTGTGGAGAGGTGGGGCTTGAGGTGCGCCTCCTAGACTACGATGTCCTAGTGATAGGCGGCGGGCCAGCGGGGATCGCCGCCGCGGTGAAGGCAAGCGAGCTAGGGCTCAAGACGCTCCTCGTGGAGAACAGGGAGAGGCTCGGAGGGATCCCACTCCAGTGCATCCACCCCGGCTTCGGCCTACACTACTTCCACGAGGATTTGACGGGAGGCGAGTTCGTTGAGAGGCTGATTGAGAGGCTTGAGAGGGCTGGCGTAGAATACCTCGTCAGAGCCTACGTCCGCGAGATCAAGTATAACAGCAGGCTCGAGAAGGTGGCGGACGTTATAACTAGGAGCGGCGTGGTGAGGGTTAGAGCTAAGGCTATCATCTACGCGGCCGGCGCGCGGGAGAGGCATTTATTCGAGATAGGTGTCTACGGGGATAGGCCGGACGGGGTCTACACAGCGGGGGAGGCGCAGACCCTGATGGACATATACGGGGTGCTACCGGGGAGAGAGGTGGTTATCGTTGGTTCAGGGGACGTGGGCTTGATCATGGCTAGGCGGCTCGCACTAGAGAAAGCTGTTGTAAAAGCAGTCGTCGAGATACTCCCATACCCCGGCGGCCTTATGAGGAATGTCCAGCAGTGCTTGAGAGACTTCAACATCCCGCTACTCCTAGGCCACACCGTGGTGAAAGTCGTGGGCAGGAGGAGGGTTGAGAAGGTTGTGGTCGCGAGAGTAGACGAGTCCCTTAAACCCGTGCCGGGCAGCGAGTTCGAGATACCCTGCGACACAGTGATAGTGGCGGCCGGCCTGAGACCATACATAGAGCCTCTCCTGGCAATGGGCGTGGAGGTGGATGAAGCCACCCGTGGGCCTGTGGTAAACGAGTTGCTGGAGACGAGTGTGCCAGGGGTTTTCGCGGCTGGGAACGCGCTGGTCATAAACGATCTAGTGGACTACGCCGTCGAGCAGGGTGAGCGCGCTGCTGAAGGGGCTAGGGTTTTCATCGAGAACAAGGGTGTGACAGGTGGGAGGTGGGTGAGAGTGGAGAAGGGGAGGAATATAAGGCTTGTAGTACCCCACTACGTGAGCGGTGAGAGGAGCGTGGTGTTCTACGCTAGAGTCCAGAAGCCGGAGTCGGATGTATTCTTCGAGATACCGGAGGTGGGCTTCAGGCTCTTCTACCACGGTGTTAGGCCGCCTGAGATGATCAGGGCGTTCATCGGAGAGGACAAGATGAGGCTCCTTGCCGGCAGGGGCAACATAACTGTGAGGGTGGTGCCCAGGTGACTGCTGTCAGGGAGCTGGTCTGAATAGTGTGCCCTGCGAGTTGCACGCTGAGGGTTATCGTGGACGGCGGGG
>JAEMPJ010000021.1:0-3793 GCA_022759365.1 Thermogladius sp.
AGCTTGTAGAGGTCGTGTTTCTCGGAGGCCACAATGAAGTTGACGTTTGTAGCGAAGCTAGGCATCCACGCCCAGTACTCGGCTACGTGCCTAAAGTTTTTCTCTATGTTTTCCTTTACCTGTCTGTACTCTTTTGGGTAGAAATAGCTCGAGCCTGCCTGCGTCGCCACTACACCATCTGGCTTGAGTATCCTTTTTATCTCCCTGAATGCCTCGTAGCTGTAAAGCGGCAGAGCTGTGGGGCCGGCATAGGGGTCTGTCAGGTCCATTATCACCACGTCGAAACTGCCGTCGCCGGTCTTCCTAATGTATTCCAGTCCATCCATTATGACGACCCTTGCCCTTGGGTCAAAGAAGCTTCCACGGTGCATGACCTCTAGGAACCTTTTAGAGAACTCCACGACCTTCTCGTCGATGTCAACCATGACCGCCTCCTCTACTGTTCCATGCTTCAAGACTTCTCTAAGCGAGGCCCCCTCGCCACCACCTATAATCAGGACCCTTTTGGGCTCCGGGTGTAGGGCCATGGCCGGATGCACGAGCAACTCGTGGTAGATAAACTCGTCCTTCTCGGTGCTCTGGACAAATTCGTCTATGAGTAGAGCCTTGCCGAAGCCCTCCAGCTCCGCGAATACGACCTCTTGGTAGGGGGTCTTCTCGACAGCGTATATCTTTTTCAGCTTAAGTATCTGCCTAGTATATTCGCTTACAGGCTCAATAATCACGAGACCATCCGAGCTAGACATAAGTAAAAGAACAACCATAATCTACATATATTTTTGCCCATAACCAGAGGGGTCAGGTGAAACCCTTTTCTTCACAGAGAATCGGAGTCCGCCAAAGGATCATCATCCACAAACATTTTTCCAACAAGCCTTAAAAACTTCACTTATTATCAGAGGGGAAGCTACCTAAGGTGCACAACGTCCCCAGCATAGAAAGCCCTAACCCCGTCGCCTGTATCGATGTACAGCTCGCCCAGGGGACCAACATCGACAGCCACGCCGATGTATTCACCATCGGCAGTAATTATCTTCACTGTCTTGCCAAGCGTCACAGAGAGCCTCCTCCATTCTTCAAGAATCACCTCGCCTCGGCCCTCTATGAGCTGCAGATATACATTGTCAATCTCCCTTAACAGGTTCAGGAAAAGCTGGAGCCTCGGAAGCCTCGCGCCAACAACTTCTCGGAGGGCAACAGAAACCTCGGCAAGACCAGGTGGAAGCTCGTTGTTAACATTAAGCCCCACACCAACAAGCGCCACTATGCCGTCCCCTGGGACAGTAAAGCCCTCTACAAGTATGCCGCCAGCCTTCCTCCCATCGACTAGCACATCGTTTGGCCACTTTAGGCCGGCGCTAAGCCCAAGCCCCCTCAACACGCGTCCCACTGCGACCCCAACGCCTAGACTAAGCAGGCCCAGAGCATCGGGTTGTGGCTTCAGGATCACCGTGAACCATAGGCCGCCCCTGCCGGAGAACCAGCGTCTGCCAAGCCTACCCCTGCCATTCTCCTGTTCCTCAGCCACGACAACTATGCCCTCTTGGGCACCTTTCTCTGCCAGCTCCCTAGCGACGTCCTGGGTCGAGCCGCACTTCTCAAGGTAATAGACCTGGTACCTTATCCTGGTGCCTAGGTTGCTCACAAGTTTTGTGGCTTCTGATAGGCTGTCCTCACTAGCAAGGTCTTCTCTACTCTCATTCATAGAATCCGCGCACCAGGCAAATTTTGTTCTACTCTGGCGTGGCTAGGACCCTCCTAGCTCTCTTCGCCCTCCAGTTTGAGTACTCGACAGCCACAACAATCAAAGCAATGACTATCACGATGACAAGCAGTGCCAGCCCGAGGAACTCTGTCACAGACAAATCCATGCCGCCTAGGCTCAAGAAAACGTCTAGCTGAACGTTGACAACGTTTTCGCGGGAAGGCTCCACAGCAATTGTCTTCTCTATCCTCCTCCCACCATACTCCACTACAATCCCGTAAGACGCGGCTGGGAGGAGAGTTGTATACACGCCTCCCGTATCTGTGGAGCCCTCTTCGATAGTTTGACCACCATAAGTAATTTTGACAGAGGCCCCCTCTAAGGCTTGGCCACGGGAGCCTGAAACCTTCAGGGTCAGCTTCCCAATGCTTGGGACCACTAGGGTCTGGTCGCTGTATACGGTCACGTTTTGCCTATAGCCTATGGGCACACTCTTCCAGGAAACCACCTCGATGAACAGCACGCCCTTGACGACGTCCCGCACAACAAACGGGTTGCTGGGGTCAAGCGTAAACTCAAACACTCTGCCGTCCAGTGTCGAGACACGTATCTGTGCACCCCTAAGCTGGGAGCCGTCATAGGCAACGATCTTCAGTGTAGGCTGAGCTATTCCTGGGACAGTAGCAATGCAAAGCAGAGCCACGAGTATCAGTAAAGCCCATAGACGCATACTTTTATTTAGGCAGACATGGATATCAGTTTAACGCCAGGGCCTTTACCGCAACATTAAAAATTTTTTAACCTCGGCGCGACTATTTACATGTGTGCAGGATACTTGTCCTCGTAGGAGAAATACAAGGAGAAACACTAAAACTCCTCACAAGGGCGCTTGTTGACTCTGCTCGTAGAGACCCATACAACAACAATGATTCTCACGGAGACGGGTGGGGATACCTAGAAATAAGCCTCGAAGGAAACGTTGCAAAAACAGTCCACTATAGGAGCCTCAGGCCCATCTACGAGGAAGAGGAAGTCCTGCGAGGAATAAAGCCTGGACGCAAAATCCTCATGTTCCACGCGAGGAAAAAGAGCCCAGGCACACCCCTAAACATTCACTCTACACACCCGGTCATGGCTACCACTAGGCTGGGCTACGAGCTATACATGATACACAACGGGGAATTCACCCTAGACCCATTCATGCAAGAAATAAGCCAGTTGCTCGGCAACCCAAGGCTACTCCAAGAATTCAACGACACCTACCTTGCAAACCTTTGGCTCGCAAGCAAGACACTAAATGAAATAGACCAGTCACACTTAGCGAAACTACAATCCACGGCAAAAATGGCCAACATAGCCCTAGCCCTCCTAGCACCACAAGAAACGACACTAATCGTGTCGACCAAGTACCCCTCCCAGAAAAAAGACTACGCCAAGCTCTACCACTGCACAGCCCAAAACCTCCACGTCTACGCCTCCTCGACCCTAATCGACTACTACACCCCCACAAACCTACTCAACTGCACCGTTCTAGACAACCTCACAGCCCACAAGTATACAGCAAAAAACAACGAGATAACGGGCCCAATACAACTAAGGCTACAAGCCTAGCCCGACCCCACCCGCACAACACTGAGCCTCAGCCCCGGATCCAGCCTACCCAAAACATCCCCAACAATCTCGGCAAGCCTCTCAGCATCCTCTCCCTCCCCACGCAGAAAGAGAGAAGCAGAGCCCCTCGAAGGCTCAAGCAACAAGACCCCAAGAATCCTGCCCCTGTAGCCAAGCAGATACTCGTAGGCATGAAGCCTGACATAGACACCCCTCTCCCTAAGCATCCAAGCAAGCCTAAGCCTGTTCCTTGCCACACCCAGCTCACTAAACACGGCAAACAAACACCCACAAACACTTATATTCATTCTGTGAATCAAAGAAATAATTGGACACTGATACGTGAGAATGCTTTATCTCTTTTCATAAATGACCCACATCTCTTTTTTAACGTCTTCTATAATGTAGGGACTCAAGCTCCTTAAGACCACAAGGTCAACCTTTCTTCTAAATATTTTTCTCAGCTCGTTTTCTATC
>JAEMPJ010000021.1:3893-6911 GCA_022759365.1 Thermogladius sp.
CGCAGTGGCCTTGTGTTTAAATGTTTTACTTTCGGCGTTATCCCCCCTATGCAGGAGTGTCTCCAGTGTTTATAAGGGGTTTTCTCGCACAACTGCCCGTGGTATCCATGTTGATGAATGCGAGGAGCCTCCTGGAGCTTCCCAGGCTGTCCACGGGCCTCTCGGGACTAGACAGGCTTGTGGGCGGGCTTGTGCCTGGCTCTGTGGCCACGTTTTATGGTGACGAGGATTCTAGGGGAAAGATGCTCTACACCCTTCTTGCCTCAGCCGTCTCCGGGGGCTTGCCGCCGCTCGTCGTCAACATGAGGGACTACCATGAGGGGAGGTCTATAGACACGTACGCTTTGTCGGAGGCCCTGATGTGGCGGGGCGTGGACCCCGAGGAGGGGCTCTCGAGGATACACGTAGCCAATGTCTACGGCGTTGGACAGGTGGGCTCTGTTGACTTGATTGTGGAAGAGGCACTGAAGAGGGGCGTGGGGCTCATAGCTGTTACCCATTTATCCGAGCT
This sequence comes from Thermogladius sp., assembly GCA_022759365.1. Classification (GTDB taxonomy): domain Archaea; phylum Thermoproteota; class Thermoprotei_A; order Sulfolobales; family Desulfurococcaceae; genus Thermogladius. The sequence continues at coordinate 4,405 of JAEMPJ010000021.1, forward strand.
GTTTAGCCCGAAGAGCTACGACAGGCTCGTGATGTTTCTGGGGAGGCTCCAGAGGCTGCTGGAGAGGGGCGCGGTGGTCGTGCTATTTGCGGGGAGGTCTAGGTTTTCTAGGAGGCCTCTTCCAGAGGTCCCCGTGTATGCTAGGCATGTTTCCAGCGTTATAGCTAGGCTCGAGGACGTTGGAAAGAGGTATACTAGGATAACTGTCGAGAAGGGCCCCCTGGCTACCCCCATGGTTGTCTACGCTGAGAGGACTGGCTGGGGACTGAGGGACGTGGAGGGGTGGTTCTAGTGGGCAGGGCTACCCCGAGCGTCAGGGAGAAGTACCTGCAGTTGCTCAACGAGCTCGAGGCCGAGTTTGTCGAGCTCTTGAGGAGGGAGAGGAGGGAGGCATACGTCTACGTCAAGAAGGCCTGGGGCGAGGAGCTGGGCGCCGTGACGAACTATCCTAACCCGTACCTCCTCGGCTCGCTCCTCCTCGTTTCTGTGCTTGACCTCGAGTGGAGGCTCAGGGAGCTAGAGCGCAGGCTGAGGGACCTAGAGGATGAGGTCGAGCGAATCAGTAGTGGTTGACGCCTCTGTCTCGCGTGGAGAGGCCAGGCTGTGGCTCAGGGGGCTTGACGGCGGCGTAGAGGTTCTCCGCAGGGGCTTCGAGGACTACTTCCTGGTAGAGAGTAGCGCTCTGGGCTTCCTCGCCTCCCTGTGGGATCAGGGCTTCAGTGTCGAGGAGGTTGAGAGGAGGCTTGTAGGCGGGAAGACTGGGGCATTTCTAAGGGTCTCCCACGGGTCCCGCAGGCTCCTGCAAAAGGCTCTGAGGGTCGTAGAGGGCGCCGGCTTTACTAGCTACGACTCAGACGTGAACGTCGTCCAGAAGCTATTTGCTGGACTGGGAATCGTGGCTCTCAGGCCGTATAGGCGTAGCGGCTGGCTCTTCGTGGAGGGCGAGGACAGGGTCGAGCCGCTCCCACTCGTGACGGTGAGTCTCGACCTACACGTGCGCGGGGGCTTTCTCTCTAAGGCTGTCATTAGGAGTAACGGGGGCGAAAAAGTCTTCGAGGGGTCTGAGTCTAGGATCCTTGAAGGCCTCGACGCCGTGCTCAAGGAGCTTGACCCCGACGTTGTAGCTGTGAATATGCCTGTGAAGGAGCTTCGCAAGCTAGCTATTGGGGTTAGGAGGCGCCACGGCTGGTTTAGGCTTGGGAGGGGAGACGGCGTCCTCGAGGGGAGGATATTCGTCGAGAGGGGTCTGCTGGACGGCATAGGGCTCGCTGGCCTCGAGGAGAGGTGTAGGGCTACGGGTCTGTCTCCGACCCTGGCGGGTATGACAAGCTATGGCAGGCTGATTGACGCTAGGCAGGTCTACCTGTTGCTTAGGAGGGGCTACGCTGTGCCCAGGGCTAGGCATAGGAACGTCCACGTGAGGACAATGCTTGAGCTCCACAGGGGCGACAGGGGAGGGCTCATATACCAGCCGGTAACGGGGATATATGGGAACGTCGCGGAGCTAGACTTTGAGTCTATGTTTCCCAACCTGATTGTTAGGTACAATATCAGCTATGAGACTGTCTCGCTCGGCGGGGTCGCCAGGGAGCCTAGGGGGATACTCGTGGACGTTGTTGAGCCGTTGCTTGAGCGTAGGCTCAGGTTTAAGCATATGGCCCGGGAGCTCTCTGGAGACGCAAAGAGGTTTGCAGACCAGAGGCAGAAGGAGCTCAAGATGATACTGGTCTCTAGCTATGGGTACAGCGGGAACAATTATAACAGGCTTGGGAACCCGTTGACGTTCGAGTGGATAAACAGGCTCGCCAGGAGGGTCATGCTGGGGGTCTATGGGCTCCTGAGGGAGAAGGGCTACACGGTCATCTATGGCGACACGGACAGCGTCTTTGTCTATAGGGACGGCGCCTCGCGGAGCGACTACGAGGAGCTTGCAGGGGAGATAGCCGAGAAGTACGGGATGCCTATAAAGGTCGACAAGCTGTTTAGGTTTATAGCTTTCCCAGAGGCGAAGACCACGCGTGCGTCGCCCGTAAAGAGGTACTTCGGTGTCACGGTTGATGGCGAATACGTGTTTAAGGGTGTCGAGGCGGCTAGGAGCGACTACCCGCCATTCGTCAGGGGCTTCCAGGCAAGGCTAGTGGAGACAGTCTTCAGCACGCTCGAGAAGTCCGGCGTAGACGGGGCCTTGTCAGCGGCTGAGGAGCTTCTGAGGAGGGAGGTCGAGAGGCTGCGTAGCGGGCTGGTCCCGGTGGAGGAGCTCTTGATAGAGAAGACTCTTAGAAGGGAAAAGTACAGGGTCAAGGCTATGCACGTTCTTGCGGCCCAGCAGGCAGGCGTGTCCGGGAAGGGGTCAAAGGTATGTTTTGTGTTAGCAAAACATCCAAAGTCGAGCCCCCACCTCCGCGTAAGGGTGCCGGGCACTGGGACTATTCTCCCAGACTACGACGCCTATGAAAAGCTACTTGTAAGGGCCTACGAGACAGTGATCTCCTCGCTTGTAAACGTCA
>JAEMPJ010000050.1 GCA_022759365.1 Thermogladius sp.
GGGAAGACTGAGGGTGATCGAACTCTAGGCCGCTTGTTCTAGACCTAATTATAAGGATAGTCTAACCCTAACAAGCCGCTCCTACAGTACTCGCACCTCCCGCACGGGAAGTTTATCTCGCTTACAACAAGCCTGCCCTTCAGCCTGCCATCGCTTACGACAACCCCAGAGACCTCGTGACCCGGTATAAGAGGCTTCTTGAAAAGAGGGTAGGTGCCCGTGTAGAATGCTTTGTCTGTACCGCAGATTCCGACGGCAACACTCTTAACTAAAACCCAGCCGGGCTCAACAGAAGGTGGCGGTACGTCCTCGATACTCAGCTCTCTAGGCGCTTTCAAGAGTAGGGCTTTCAACCCAAATCCCTCAAAGATTAAAAGCCCGTGGGAGAAATAAAATATTTGATCCACGACTAAGGCGGACGCCTCTGGATGAGTGGATCGGGGACGTATTCACCCACACCTCCTGGGCGGATTTGAATGGTTGTCGAGCCTTTCGAGAAGTTCTGGCTCGACTACGATAAATGGTACGACGAGCACCCTATGCTGTACTACAGCGAGCTATGGGCTGTAGAAGTGGCTAGTAGGGGTGTTCCCCGCCCCTGGCTCGAGGTTGGTGTGGGGAGCGGGAGGTTCGCCGCCCCTCTTAAAATAGACGTCGGCTTAGACCCCTCGGAGAGACTGCTAGATCTATCCTCGCGGAGAGGGGTACGTGTTGTAAAAGGCTACGCTGAGCGACTCCCCTTCCCCGACAAGACTTTCGGGGGCGTCTTTATAATCATCACTCTCTGCTTCCTGGACAACCCTCTGGAAGCGTTGAGGGAGGCCGGTAGGGTTCTAGTGGACGGGGGCCGTCTGATACTGGCCTTTGTCCCGAGGGAGAGCCCCTGGGGAGTACACTATAGTGAGCTCGCTAAGAGAGGGCATAGGTTCTACTCGCAGGCCAAGTTCTACACTTTCAGCGAGGTTTCAGGGATGGTCGAGGAGGCTGGGTTCAAGGTGGAGGCGGTTGTCTCCACTCTCTTCAGCAAGCCTGGTTCAAGAGAGGTTTTAGAGGCGCCTTTAAACAGCTACCACCCTGAGGCTGGTTTCATTGTTGTCAGAGCCCGTCTAAACCGCGGGATCCAGCCTTCAACTCAATGAACTCCTCGAGCTCCCCCAGCGATCTCGGCAGGTGCCTGGCCCCGTAGCCCAGGGCCTTGTAAGCCCCCATAGCGTTCCCCAGGACTAGGGCTCGGTCGTAATCGAACCCTTCGAGGAGGGAGTAGAGGACGCCTGCGTTGAAGGCGTCCCCGGAACCCGTGGTATCCACAGGCTTGATCTTGAACGCCTTCCGCTTGAACTTACCCCTCCTGGTGATCGCCAGCGACCCTTTATCCCCCATCTTGACAAACAACGCCTCCGGCTCCAGGATGCTGAACAAGGCCTCAGCGGCCGAGAGGCTTCTATCCCCCATTAAATCACCTAGTTCATCCATGTTGATGAACACGTAGTTCAACGTGTTCCTTAACGATGAGACCAGTGCCGCGTGCTCCCTAGTCAACCCGCCCATATCTAGAGCCGTCACCAAGCCCTCTTTTGAAGCCCTGCCTAAAAGCTTCTTCAGCGATTCACCTCTATCGATGTTGTCAGCTGAGAAACCGTAGGCGAAGACCGAGTCCACGCCTCTCAGCACCCCCTCTAACAGCTGGTCGTCAAGCAGGTTAAGCCTGTTGGCACCCCTGTACCCGATTATTAAGCGGTTCCCCTCGGGGCTCACTAGGATGCTCATGACGCCTGTAGCCTCCTGGTCCGTGAATGAGACGAAGCCGACCCCCACGTTGTTGGCCTCTAGGTCTCTGACAAGCATGAGGCCGGCTGGGTCGACACCTACCTTGCCCACGACGCTGGCCTTGACGCCGATCCGCCTCAGGGCTACCGCTAGGTTACCCGCCACACCGCCCGGGGAGTAGAAGCCCCTCCTAGCCAGGTACGAGACGTCTCTGAAATGGATCTCGCTGGTTGGGAGGAGGTATATGATGTCTAGGTTGAGGTCGCCGTAGACCCTCACATGCTTCTCGGTCAAGCCCTACCCCTAATCGAGTTGACGACGCTCATAAGCCTCCTAACCCTCTCAGGGTCGACGGGGTTCTGGGTTAGGCCGTTCACCTTGAAGTACGTGCCCACAATCGCGCCGTCAGCGTATTTGAGGAGCTTCTCAGCGTTCTCGGGTGTGAGGCCGCTCCCTATGAGGACTGGCGTGTCCCCTACAATAGACTTCACCTTGGCGACGTCTTCAGGGGATGGGGCTTCACCCGTCATCCTCCCAGTCACTATCACCGCGTCCGCTAGGTAGAAGTCAGCCCACTTGGTGTGGGTCTCCAAGTCTATGCCTGGGAACATGACGCTGTGCTTCTTCACCACGTCCACGAAGAACTTTATGTCCTCGGCGTAAAGGGCCTTCCTCAACCTGACGAGATCCGCAGCGACACCGTGGTCGAACTCGCCTGTATCCCAGACGGCGGCCCCCGTGTACAGGCACACCCTTATGAACTTTGCTCCAGCCGCTTTAGCGATGGCTAGTGCGACCCTACCCCCGTTGTGTATCACGGTGATGCCTACGGGTATAGACACGTTCTTCACCACATGCCTCGCAACCACGGCGTGAGCCGTCATCTCCTCTGGGGGTATCCTCGATGCCCCGCTGTAGAATGGGAGATCCCACATGTTCTCCACGATCAACCCGTCCACGCCGTTCTCCTCGTAGATCTTCGCCTCCTTCAACGCCTGCTCCTCGACTACCTCGATACCCCACCCACCGTACCCCGGGGCGCCTGGGAGAGGCATCAAGTGGACCATGGCTATAATAGCCTTATCGTTCTTGAACAAGTCCCTAATAGAGAACATCCTCTTCGAATACAGCTCCCTAGCCCACTCGGGGATCAACTGGTTTAAAACCTCTTTCTTCAACCAACCACCCTTCTCAATGTCATGCAGGCATGTGAAAATAAACTGGTCTCCGTGTAGGTGGGAGAGTGGAATGCTTTGGACAAAACTAGGGCCACCACGAATTTGAAGCGGTTTGCGGACAGCTGTACACACCTGTGGATGCCTGGCGAAGCAACAAAAGGCCCGTGTCAGGGAATATATTTAAATATACGCCATGTATCCTTAATAGAGTGGTCGCTGGTTAGGGTGTGGAGTATTTGAGCGAGGTTATCCTGGACGTCCAGGGGTTGAAGACATACTTTTACACTTCGAAGGGTATTGTCAAGGCCGTGGACAACGTTAGTTTTAAGGTTGGTAGAGGGGAGGTTCTCGGAATCGCAGGGGAGTCGGGTTCCGGTAAGAGCACGCTGGGCTTCTCGCTCATAAGGCTTGTCCCACCGCCCGGTAGGATAGTCGATGGTAGAGTAATCTTCATGGGAGAAGACATATTGAAGATGCCTGAGGAGGAGTTTAGGACGAAGGTTAGGTGGAAGGGTATTTCCATGGTTTTCCAGGGTGCCATGAACGCTTTAAACCCTGTATACACGGTTGGGGCCCAGATAGCTGAAGTCCTAATGTTGCACAAGGGTTTGTCGAAGAAGGAGGCTTTAGAGGAGGCCGCTAACCTGCTTAAAATGGTGGGCTTAGACCCCAGGAGGGTCAGGAGCTACCCCCACGAGCTCAGCGGCGGTATGAAGCAGAGGGTTGTGATAGCCATGGCCCTAGCGCTGAGGCCATCGCTGGTGATAGCCGACGAGCCGACTACAGCCCTGGACGTTGTAGTCCAGGCGCAGATAATGAACTTGCTGAAGCGCCTGCAGAGAGAGTTGAAGATGTCCATCATACTTATAACGCACGATATGAGCTTGATCGCGGAGATAGCCGATAAGGTTGCCATAATGTACGCGGGGAAGATCGTTGAGATCGGCAGCTCTGACAGGGTCTTCAACAACCCCCTACACCCGTACACGAGGGCGCTGATAAACAGCATCCCAAGCCTCAGGAAGGAGCTGAAGAAGCTCGAGTTCATACCCGGCGTCCCGCCAGACCTGATACAGCCGCCGCCTGGTTGCAGGTTCCACCCCAGGTGTAAGTATGCGTTCGAGCCCTGTAACAAGGAGGAGCCGCCTATGGTTGAAGTCGAGCCAGGCCACTACGTCTCATGCTGGCTCTACGCTAAGAGGTGATGCCCGTGGGTCAGCCTGGTTTCATGAACATTGACTCCAACACGATCCTGTTCGCGAGAGACCTGAAAGTGTGGTTCCCTGTTAGAAGAGGCTTGACAGACATCTTGGCGAAGAGGCCCCCGCTGTATGTTAGGGCGGTGGACGGGATCAGCTTCGACGTCAAGCAGGGGGATGTCTTCGCTTTAGTCGGGGAGAGCGGGTGCGGTAAGACAACAACCGGGAAGTCTGTCCTAATGCTCTACGAGATCACAGGCGGGCAGGTCGGCTACAAGCCCAGCCAGGAGTTGATGGAGACCTACTCGAAGCTCGGCTTCAAACCCGAGGTTATAACCGAGTTCGGCCACATAAACCTGGCCAAGATACCGAGGAAGTACCAGAGGCCTCTTAGGAAAGAGATCCAGATGATATGGCAGGACCCCTACGGGAGTTTGAACCCCAGGCTCACTATATTCGAGATCCTGGAGGAGCCCCTGATAATACATAAATACGGGTTCACGAGGTCGGACAGGTACGACATGATCTACAGGGCTCTAGAGCTAGTGAAGCTCACCCCACCCGAGGACTTCATGAACAGGTACCCGCACATGCTCTCCGGCGGGCAGAGGCAGAGGGTTGTGATCGCGAGGGCCCTCATACTGAACCCGAGGTTTATTGTCGCCGACGAGCCTGTCTCAATGCTCGACGTGTCCATTAGAGCTGAGATAATTGAGTTGCTGATGGAGTTGAAGCAGAAGCTAAACTTAACATACCTGTTTATAACACACGATATAGCGATAGCCAGGTATATAGCAAACAAGATCGCCATCATGTACTTAGGCAAGATCGTTGAGATGGGTGAGACCGAGAAGGTCATCAAGAACCCCCTGCACCCCTACACGAGGGCCCTGATATCAGCTGTCCCCGAGCCGGATCCGTCCAACAGGCTCAAGATGAGGGAGGTGCCGATCAAGGGCGAGGTACCCAGCGCGATTCACATACCCCCTGGATGCAGGTTCCACCCCAGGTGCGTCGCGCTGGACGAGCACAGCGAGCTCAGGGGTCTATGCGATAAGTCTGAGCCGCCTATGGTTGAAGTCGAGCCAGGCCACTACGTCTCATGCTGGCTCTACGCTAAGAGGTAGCGGCCATGAAGCCCGAGGAGCTCGTCGGGATCGTGGGCTGGGGCAGCTACATCCCCCGCTACCGGCTTCCTTTGAGCGAGATCACTAGGGTCTGGGGCTTCAACCCGGAGCAACCCAGGGAGCTCGACGTCTCGGAGAAGAGCGTCGCCGGATTAGACGAGGACTCTATTACAATGGGCTGGGAGGCCGCTTTAAACGCCCTGAGGAGAGCCGGTGTAAACCCCAGGGAGATAGGGGCAGTCTGGTTTGGGACGGAGAGCAAGCCCTACGCTGTGAAACCCTCGGCGACCGTGATAGCGGAGGCCCTCGGGATAACGCCCTCAACAATGGCCTCAGACCTCGAGTTCGCATGCAGGGCTGCCAGCGAGGCGATGAGGATCAGCATAGGCGCCGTGGCCTCAGGCCTCGTCAAGTACGCCCTGGTCATTGGTAGCGACACAGCGCAGGCTAACCCCGGGGACGTGCTCGAGTACACTGCCTCATCCGCGGCGACCGCCTTCATTATTGGGCCAAGCGGAGAGTCGGCGGCGATTTTCGAGGCCAGCTACACCTATGTCACTGACACACCGGACTTCTGGAGGAGGAGCGTATCCCCCTACCCGTTGCACGGGGAGGCCTTCACGGGTGAGCCAGCGTACTTCCACCACATCGTCGGCGCCGTGAAAGGGCTGATGGAGAAGACCGGCTTGAAGCCAGGCGACTTCGACTACGCTATATTCCACCAGCCCAACGGGAAGTTCCCGGTTCAGGTTGCGAGGATGCTTGGTATACCGCCGGAGAAGGTTAAGCCCGGGCTCGTGACCCCTATGATAGGGAACAGCTACAACTCCTCCGCGTTGATAGGCCTGTCCAAGGTGCTGGATGAGGCCAAGCCAGGCTCGAGGATACTGCTAGCCCCCTTCGGCAGCGGTGCGGGGAGCGACGCCTACAGCATAGTGGTGACCGACAAGGTGGTGGAGAAGCGTGGCAGAGCCCCCAGGGTGGTGGACTACCTGGCTAGGAAGAAGATCATCGACTACGCGTTCTACGCTAAGTCGAGGGGGTTGATCAAGAGGATAGGGTGAGGTGCCTTGAGGTTCTCTGTACCAAGATACTGGCGTGAGAGGCACAGCTACTACAGGCTTAAGGCGGCCAAGTGCCTTGACTGCGGGAGGGTCACCTACCCGTACACCGAGAGGTGCAGGTTCTGCGGATCCAGCAGGGTTGTCGAAGTAGAGTTGGTGAACGAGAAGGCGAGGCTACTAACCTACACGGTGATATACAGCGCGGGCGAGGGGTTCGAGGATAAGAAGCCGGTTGTAATAGGGATTGTTGAGACAGAGGAGTCGAAGGCCAGGTTGCTAGCCCGGATAACAGACGTTGACGTCGAAGAGCTGAAGACAGGCATCCTGCTGGAGCCAGTGCTGAGGAGGATTAACGAGGACGGGGAGAGCGGTTTAATCTACTACCTGATAGCGTATAGACCAGTCCTGAAGACCGGTTGAAACCGCAACATCCACTCTATGTGTTTATGGAACCATATTTTAAGCCAAAGTAGCGTTAACCATTATTCTTTTAGGAGCCGGTAGATCAGGC
>JAEMPJ010000035.1:0-1164 GCA_022759365.1 Thermogladius sp.
ATCCATGCAGGAGGTTGCTATCTCACCCACCTGTGACTCTCCTAGCTATCATCTGCGTGTTCTTAGAATATATTATGAGCTCTAGCGCGGATTCAACCAGCCTCCTAGCCGTATCCACCTTGTGCCTGAAGCCAGGGAGGAGTGCGTCTGGGAAGTTCACCTGCCTTAGATTATTGTAGATGTCGTTCATCACCGCCGCAATCCTCTCAGCCTCCTCCACCCTGTTTTTCAGCAGTAAGTCTAGTACATGTCTCTTAAGCTCGCCCACGACGTCCCCCAGCCCCAGGAGGTATGAGACGGGGTCTACCCCTATCTCCCTCCTAGAGGGGATCCTTCCTTCTCTAATAATGTAGTAGGTGACATAAGCCTCAACGAACTCGACCACGCTACCAAGGAGTATCCCGCTGTACATTATATCAGGGTGCTCGGCCAGCTGAGCCATGGTTCTAGAGTAGACTTCACTGGCCTTCCTTATATTGCTTAAGGCTTCCTCGTACAGCCCGGCGTGCACTAGGCGTGTAGCCTCGGTTGAGTACCTGAGTATCTCCCTGGAGGCCTTGATCGCTTCTTCCCTGACCTTGTCTTTCAGGGAGAGGTAGTTTATCGCCTCCTCTACATCCCTCTCTAAGCTGATATATACCACCCGCATCAAGCATTAAGGAATCAGCGTATTTAATAAAAAATCCCGCCGGGGGGACTTGAACCCCCGCCCACCCGGTGGCTGCCGACCCACCCTCATCCACCCCTACAGGGGGCGTGGGGTGAGCGGGTGGACCCCTACAGCCGGGCGCTCTGCCGCTGAGCTACGGCGGGTGGATGCCTACCGTTACTTGATATTAACCGAAGCCTCTTATAAACAATACGCGCCGTAGAAGAGTGGATGGGCCCGCGGGGACTTGAACCCCGGGCCTCCGCCTATCCCAGGACTGCTTGTAAGGGCGGCGTCCTAACCAGGCTAGACGACGGGCCCTTACCCGGTTATAAGATGATTGAGGAAGAAGGGTTTTAAAGTTGGGGTTGAGGTTTGGGAAAAAAGGTTTTATGTGTTTGGGTTTAGCCTGCTAGCTTCCTGTGTAGTATAATGACCTCGTATACAGCCGCAGCAGCCGCTATCAACGCGAGTATTAGTGTTACAAGCACGTAGTTGGATACCGTGGATATCTG
>JAEMPJ010000035.1:1264-6806 GCA_022759365.1 Thermogladius sp.
GCTTGTACTAGCGTCTATCTTGCTGGTCAGGTTGCCGTAGTACGAGTCGACTTTACTGCTCAGTTCTGAGAGGCTGTTCGACAGGCTTCCCACGCTGTTGCTCAGGCTGTTCACTGTCGACTGTAGCCCGGAGACCACGGTTGACAGCGAGTTGACTGTAGCCTGGATGGTGCCGACTGTCGTGCTTATAGTGGCTACAGTCCCGTTGAGGCTCAGGATCACACCCTGGATAACGCCTACAGCAGTCTTAATGTCCGCGACAGTGCCGTTGATGGATATGATCACTGGCTGGAGGCTCTGGACTGTAGTCTTGATCGTGCCGACGTCAGTCTTAATCGTGGCTACATCGCCCTGGACTGATACGAGGGTCGCGTTGATCTGACTTAGATCCAGCAATATCTGGGATACGCCGGCCTGGATCGCGATCACACCGTCTCTAATGTTCGTTATGTTGGCTACATCGTTGAAGATGCCAACGAACGCTGGCTGGGACAGAGAGCCGTCTGGCATTATCAGCCTCAGCTCGTAGACGCCTGGCTCAAGCACTGGTATGTAGAGGCCTGGGAACACGTTGGGTGACAGCACGTCAGTTAGAGTGCCGTTGGGGGTGACCCTCCAGTTGCTAACATGCAGGTTGACGCCCATGATACCGTCGTTCAAGTCCTGCCTGAACTTCCCACCACAGCAGTCGTCCAGCGCGGTCGTCCTAATAGCTACACCGCTGACCCCACCGGCAGTACCGTATGGTAGACCGGTCGCCACAACCTCAGCAACATACGGGCCGACAGCTACAGCCGGGTTCAAGTAGAACCCTGGCAACACGGTGAAGGTTGTGATCGATGGGTTGGCTATGTAGACTGCCTGAACCTGGTCGAATCCGCCGCTAACCCTGCCGACGAACACCCATATCTTGTACTGGGCGCCTGGCAGGGTTGGGAACAGGAACCATGTCGAGAAGCTACCACTGGAGTCGGTTGTCGTGTAGGCTACTAGGATGCCGTCCGGGACGAAGCTGGCTAAGGCGCTACCGTAGGTTGCGAAGTAGGTTGGGTAGAGTACCCTCAGGTCTACGGGCGGCACGCCCTCAATGAACACGTAGACAGGCTGGTTAGCGTCGAAGCCGTAGCCTGTCACAGTTATGTTGGTGCCCAACCCTGTCTTCCACACCTGGACGACATCAGTGCTAGCGGTGACGTTAAGGCCGCAGACAGTCATCCCTGATGACAGGCAGTAGAATGGGCCGGCGAAGCTACCGCTCACAACACCTATACCTGTGTTCGGCTCAACACCCACAATGCTCGTGTAGGGCCCGACTGTACCTGCCGGTGGTGTGAAGAACGCTACTCCCATAATCCCGATGTTCGTCCTAGCTGAGAACCTCAGCTGGACTGGTGCTGTAATGTTCTGTGTCTCACCGATCTCGTGCCCACCTTTTGTTATAGTAGACGGGATCAAGACTATTACAACGTTGAAGCCGTTGGAGTCCGGCAGGAAGTTGTAGGAGTCTATCTGTGTCCCATTGACCACGGATGATATTGTCAGAGTGTTGCCTGGCAGGTCTGCATCAATGAATATGTGGGCTGGTACGTTCACTGAGCCGGCTGCTGTAGTTATTGTCCCAGGAGCGAAAGCCCAGCCGAACACTATGACCTGGGCGCCTGGGGTTGTCACCTTAAGGGCTGTGTTAGACGCGGCGTCGACATTGTATGATGTCCCATATAGAGCTGAGTACCTCACGTAGTCGTAGGCCTCAATGTAAGAGTTGAATGTCACCGCGCCGTTGAACGCGAAGGATGCGTTAGTGCTCTCAGTCACTATCACAGTGTATGTGCCGCCCGGTATATGCCCTATGCTCAGTAGAGCGTAGAATGTCCCGTACTGGTCGGTTCCGCTCGCATAGGGTAGCGTGAACGGTAGGCTCACAGTGTAGTTGTAGAGCACGTTTGTGAAGGTGATGCTGGTTAAACCAACATTAGCATCGAAGCCTGTCCCCACAACCTGGAGTTTCTTCACGTTCTCTTCTAGGTCTCTCACCCAGGGACCTGAGACTGTAAGCAGTCTCGTCCACACGCCGTTGTTCTCGTCGTAGAACCATAGAGCCGGGACTACGTTAATAGTAGTGTTAGCCGTCGCAGCGCCGTCGGTGCCGACCAGTGTGTAAGTTCCTCTAGGTATGTTCATGACAGTCCATATGTAAGTGAATACACCGTTGGCACTGGTTGACGCCGAGCCGACTGGAGTGCCCGTCTCGTTTATGTAGAGGGATACCTGGGCGTTCGCCGAGAAGCCTACGCCAGTTATGTTAACGACGGAGCCTGTGAAGGTGTATGGCGGGTACGCTGTCGTGCCCGATATCACTGTTGTAACGTTCAAGATGAGCTTGGGTACTATCGTGAATATCACGTAGTCGTAGGTGTTAGCCTCGAATGCAGGTACATAGGCGTATATAGCGTACTGCCCTCCATAGGGCACTGTTGGGACTATCATAACTGTCTGGAACCTACCTCCCTGCCCCACTGGGACAAGCTGGCTCGATATCACAACGTAGTTTCCTGGCGCAGGAGCTGCACCAGTGTAGCTTACGAATGAGACGTTCACCGAGTAGCCTAGTGGTGCTACACCTGTTATAGTTATGGCATCACCAGGCGACCCCTGACTGGATGATACCTGTAGCTGCAGGCTCCCTGTTGCTCCCGCTAGTGTTAGTACAGGCGTTACAATAGAGGCGAGTATTAAGGCTAGTACTAGGGTATAGATTGTTCTACTCATTCCACCACCACACTCGTTGTGTTTAATGATTTTAAGTTAGGTTTTTAAGGGTGCGTGCACAACGTGTAACTGATCATTAGATCCTGTGCACGAAAAATGGAATCACCTAGCACTAGCCTGGAAACTTGTATTAAGCTTCCTCGTTTTCAATTAGTCGGTTGAGGGTTTGAAATCCGCTACTATTATACCCTTAGCAACCTCTTCTCTAACCGCGGTGTAGCCCAGGCCGTTCATTAAACCCTCGATGAAGCCGAGCATTATAGACGTCTCAGCCTCGCTCATCAGCGTTGACAAGCATATTACTCTAACTGTGCCCTCTAATTGGAGGATTGACACCTCGTTTAAATCCCACCTTGTCTTCTCGAGGAAGGATTTCACGATATCAAGAGACCCATTATACTTGCTCCTAATGTAAAGCCCGTACGACCTCCCCGCCTCGTAGAATATCCTCCTCAGCTCGCCGGGGTTCGCGTTGTCTTTTAAAACCGCCTCGAGGACTTCGTGCGGGATGAAGACCGCGCCCAGCTTTCTCTCAACCTCGACGACTTTTAAGAGGTTGACGAGCTCCTCTATGTTATACCCCATTTCAAATGCCTCGATCACCTGTCTTAGGACTCTGTCGAGGAGCTTGGCGAGAGACTCCCCTCTTATATAGGCTAGCCTTGAGAGCTTCTCCAAAACGTCTTCGGAGACGTACACTAGTTTTTTCCGGGCGATGTCAGACATTCCTCAACCTACCCTTCAACCTGATGGTTTTACCGATAATCTCGCTATTGATCACACTATATGACAAGCCTTCCAGCAGTCCCTCCAGCATTCTCTTGAACACCTCAGCGTATTCTTGACTGAATTTAGGGCTTGTGACAACGATCTCAACCTCGTCTCCAGTAGACGAGACCTCGAGCTCTGGTATATCCCAGAAAATCTTGTGAGCCATATCTCTAAATTTATTCAAAGCATCCTCACCGTACTTGGCCCTGTAGCTCTTACCCATCCACAACCCAGCCTCCCACCACGCTTTCAAAGCCTCTTCTCGCCGTGTGTAAGCCAGCTTAACCATGGCCTGGAAGACGTTCTCCGGGACTAGTATAAAACCCGACTCCCTCACCTGCTTGATGAAAAGGATTTCCTCCACCACCCCGCTTATCGAGTAGCCTGTTTTCTCAGCCCGGATAGCCGCTTCGAAAAGCTCGTTCACATAGTCGTATAAACTATACCCCTTCCTCCTAGCAATCTCCTTGATCGTGTCTATTAGATCCTCCCTGGCGGCAAAAGTCTTCCTCCTAGTTGACATAAAACTACTCCTCAAGATTAGTTAGCTCAACCGGGATATAAAACATAAGCGGGTGGCTGAAAGCAGGGTTCAAGACACTGCGTGAAGGTTTAATAGGTTGGTCAACAGTAGACTCCAACGGAAGGGCCCGGTCATTGAGCGGGAGCGATGATGAGCTTGGGCCATTACCCATGTGAATGGCCCGGGTAGCTCAGCCTGGTAGAGCGCCGGGCTGTGGACGGCCGCAGAGGCCGGCACAGACCCGGAGGTCCCGGGTTCAAATCCCGGCCCGGGCCCTTTCAACCCACCTAACAGATTTCTCCCCTCTTTTCACCCCGAGATACAGTACTAGTAGCGACCCCAGTGAGGAGGCCGTTACGGCTACCCCTGTACCAGCAGGGTTTGACGTGAGAACCGGTTGCAAGGGTATCAGCATCAAGCCGCCGAGGCTGGTGAAGAACAGGATGTTGCCGAAGCCCTGTGTCCTACCCTCCTCCCCTGTCCTGCCGGCGACATACGCGTACACGGATGTATCCAGGAACGGGTAGACTGGTGTCTGCCACAATATGACCGCCGCTAGCCCGTTGGTAAGCGTGAAACCCCAATAGGTCAGCAGATAGGAGGCCACAGCCGCGGCATATATGTTTAAAGCCCCGTACTTATCCACGAGGTAGCCCGAGAGCAATCTAGCGAAGGGGGTTATTAGACTGCCTATTAACCCGTAGACCAACCCGTAGACAAGGTACTTCATCCCCGGATCCATGCCGGGGTACAAGGAGTCGACCACCCTGTTTAATTTGATAGAGCCCACCGCGTAGAATGTTTCCCTGGCGAACACGACGAGTGTTAGAGATACCAAGAACATTAGGAGGCTCTTATCACCGGGCTTCAGCCTGAACTCCTTAGCACTATTAACCGTACTCCGATACGGCAGTACCAGCCAGCTTAAGAGGAATACCGAGGATAGTATCAAGGCTATAACAATTAGAACTAGAAAGGGGCCTCCGAGACCGTAGATAAACCCGGCTGAAACAGCGCCTATGCCGAATCCCACCCCCGTGATTATAGCGAAATTGCTGTAGGCTCTACCATACCAGCCGGCGACGCCAGTAAACACCATTGAGAGGACGGCCGGCCATGAAATAGACCATAATAAGCTGGAGATACTTATAGTGAGCGAAAACGCGTATGGATCCCTGAGGAAACCGGACAATATGATTGGCACACCTGACGAGACGCCTATTAGAATCTGCCTCCTGGAACCAATGTATTTCTCGACTAGCCCTGAAAGCAGGGAGGCCATGCTCATACCCCACTCCAAGCCCGCTAGCAACACAACTACACTGCCAGCGGCTAGATCCTCGGTGAGATATCTTCTAGTGAAAGAGTAGTAGATCCCCCAGGCCAGAGTGTTGAGGAAACCTATAGCCGGGTATAAAAACCGCTCCCTGCCCACCACGCCTTGACACCGCTCTCCAAGCTTCTTAGCCGGTTAACCAC
>JAEMPJ010000038.1 GCA_022759365.1 Thermogladius sp.
TACTCGATAAGTTGCTGGATGAAACTATTTCTTTCAACCCCTGTTATAACAGAGTGAACTCTTGTGGATTTATGAGCTATAGGGTAGACGTGGGGAGCTTCCCTATAAGCCTTAGAGACTTAAGCTAAGAATAATTCACGCTCTGCGTGACATGTAAGTTGTTACAATAGCGTTGCCTCAAAAAGGACAATCCTAAACTATCCTCTATGGTTTAGTCTGATACATTAATGTAGTAATCGGCGCAAGCTACCTCGTCTAAACATCTCCCTATGTTTACTTCGGTTTGAACATATCTGTATGTGAATAATGTTGCTCCATTGCCTCCTATGAATGTTGCATAACCATTAGCAACGTTTAAAAGCATTCTATCTATTCTTGACCTCTTTGCTGTTTTCTCCTGGAACTTTGTTTAAGCTAAGGTTTTAGACTGCTACAGTCATCTCTATTTTCGAGAGAACTCTCTCCAACGCTCTAACCGTCGGATTCTCTTTACTCCTATATCTCACGTATGTTCCGCGATCAGTGTAGACAACTAATCCTTCCCCGATATCTAGGTACTCTTATCTTGCGCTTACATGTATGGATAGAATATGAGACCCAAAGTGATCTCTGAATTAATGGCCTAAAACGACTCAGCCTCGAACTTCACATCCAGTACCTCTTTACATCTAGTTAAACCTCTAAGAGCTGAACCCTATCAAACCACCACCTAGATTCGAGCATACCTTTGCGGATTGAAACATATATTAGGGAACTATTTGAATCAGAGGAATAAACGCTACGTAAAACCTAGAAGCAAAACTCTCAGTCAACACCGAGAATTATATCCCAGAAGAATCTTAGAAAGGTACACCCGCTACCAGGATGATGTTAGAGTAAGGCGTGTACTCTCCGGTTCTCACCACGAACTTCACATTTGGAAGATAACTCTTGAATTTTTCGTGGGGAACGTATTCTATTTCTATCTTTCGGCCTCTTCTTTTACTATAAGCATCTATGATGTTCAACAATGTCTCGTGAACCCGCTTGTTGTAAGTTTTAATCTCCTCCGCCAACACGGCTTTCTCGACCACCAGGTTTCTCAGAAGCAACTCGACTATTTCTAGGAACGGTGGTTTTCCCCTTGTATACCCTAGGTCTATTCTCTTCACGCCCACCGGTATTGGGAGGCCTGCGTCGCTTATCGCGAACATGTCTTTGTGACCTAGGCTCGCCAAGCTGAACAAGAGGTCTGGGTGAATAATCTCGTGGTCTAACATACCTCCCACATGATAAAACTTCTTTACGTCTTGATAACATATATATTTAACATCATACCCTTTAACTATTAAAGTCAGGGAAAGATTACTATGATAACTGTTCTCGGGAGCATCCATGTAGATTTCGTGATTACTCTTGATAGCTTTCCCCATCCTGGGGAGACCGTTATAGGGAGAAGTTTCAAGATCTTCATGGGAGGTAAGGGGGCTAATCAAGCTGTTGGTTGCGGGAGGCTTGGAGTAAAAGTGCATATGGTTGGGAAAGTAGGGAAAACTTTCAGGGAGGAGATTATGAGGAACTTTGAAAGGAACAATGTAGACGCTTCTTTCGTCTTTTTCGACAATGAAGTGGAGACGGGCACCGCGCTCATATACGTCAACGAGAGGTCAGGAGAAAATATGATTGCGGTTTTCCCCGGGGCCGATTACAAGCTGAGGAAGGAGGAGGTGAACACTGCTCTAGACACTATTGGCCCCTCGAAAGTGTTTCTGACGCAACTTGAAATCCCTATAGACATAGTAGAGGCATCTATCAAGAAAGCTCACGGTCTCTACGACTACGTTATACTGAACCCAGCCCCCTACAGAAGATTCAGCGAGGAAATATTGAAATATGTGACGCTTATCACGCCAAATAAAATTGAGGCGAGTCTACTAACAGGTATTGAAATAAGGGGCATCGGCGATGCTGTTAAAGCTGGGAAGGAACTTATTAGGAAAGGCGTTGAATACGCTGTGATAACCCTGGGCGGCGACGGCGCACTGCTTGTCGAGAGAGACTCCGCGCTCCACTTCAAGGTTTTCCCAGTTAAAGTCGTCGACACTACGGGGGCTGGCGATGCTTTCAACGCAGGGCTAGCGTATGCTATATCCCGAGGGGAACCCCTACCGGAGGCGGTTAAATTAGCAAACGCGGTGGCGGCCCTCAAGGTGACAAAAATGGGGGCCCAGGAGGGTCTTCCCTGGAAGAGTGAGCTTGAGGCGTTCACTAGCTCCCCCACGTTTCAGTCGTATACCCCCATCGAGTTGAGGTGAAATCTATGGATGAAAGGGAGGCGCTTAGAACAGTAGACTTGACAAAGAGGTTCGGGGGGATAACCGCTCTCAATAAGGTTAGCTTCGACGTAAAATACGGCGAGGTCCACGCTATAGTAGGGCAGAACGGGGCGGGGAAATCTACGCTTGTGAAGATTATAAATGGTATCCATACCCCTGACGAGGGCTCGATATTCGTTGATGGAAGACCTGTCAAGATCAAAAGCCCCCGTGATGCGAAGATGCTGGGTATAACTTTGATCCATCAGGAAAGGATGCTCTTCCCCAACTTGACTGTTGCGGAGAACATATACCTTCCATTATTAGCTAAGAAAAACATGAAAGCAGGTATTAGTATAAACAAGAGGATGATGGAGGAGATTGCTAGAAAGTACTTGGGGCTTGTGGGGCTTGAAATCGACGCCAACGCGAAGGTTAAGGATCTCGGGGCTGGGGAGCAGGAGCTGGTGCAGATCGCGAGAGCGCTTGCTGAGGAGGCGAAAATCATATGTTTCGATGAGCCAACCAGCCCTCTCTCACGTAGAGAAGCGGAAAGATTGTTCGATGTAATAAGGGATCTCAAGAAGTTGGGTAAGGCCATCGTCTACATAACCCACTATATAGACGAGGTTTTCCTCATAGCGGACAGGGTGACGGTATTGAGAGACGGCTCTAAGGTTGTGACAAAACCCACCACCGAGACTACTCCAGAGGAGATAACGAGATTTATGCTTGGGAGAAGCCTTGAGGAGTTTTACGTTGAAAGACAGGAGAAGAAAACTGGGAAAACACCTGTCCTCATAGTGAAGGACTTGTACACTAAGCCCTCGACTTCTACGGGCGTCCCCTTGAAGGGTGTGTCTTTCGAGCTTAATGAGGGCGAGATACTGGGAGTAGTAGGGTTGCTGGGTGCTGGGAAGACAGAATTAGCCAAGGCATTGATAGGCGCTGAGAAAATAGAGCGAGGTGAGATATACTTGTATGGTAGAAAAACTAGGGTAAAGAACCCGGCTGAGGCTGCTAAGCTGGGGATAGTTTACCTGCCCGAGGACAGGAAGAACGAGGGCCTCGTCCACTTGCTGAGCGTGAAAGACAACATTATTCTACCGCTGGTGGATCGTCTATCACATGGGAAAATACTTAGAAACAGGAGGATAGAGGAAAACGTAGCTAAAGATTGGATAATCAGGCTTCAGATTAAGACTCCGTCAGCTGAGACCCGTGTGATAAACCTCAGCGGTGGGAATCAGCAAAAAGTCGTCGTAGCGAGGTCTCTTGCCAGGTCTCCGAGGATAGTGATATTCGACGAGCCCACTGTGGGTATCGATGTCGGGGCAAAAGTTGAAATCAGGAAATTTATAGCAGAGGTCGCGAGAAGCGGGGTTTCGGTAATCCTGGCAACTTCTGATATAGATGAAGCCCTCTCCCTATCTGACCGACTACTCGTTCTGGATAAAGGGAGGGCACTGGGTATATATACTAGAGGCGAGATAGGTAGGGAAGATTTGATAAGAATACTCTCGGGAGAGCCGCTAAAAGCGTGATTCTCATGGAGAGGACAACCTTAAGAAACATTGTTAAAAGAATAACCAGCGCAGATGAGTTCAAGCCTTTGTTAGCGTTGATAGCCCTATACTTGTCTTCAGCTGTCATTTCATCTTATTTTCTATCGGTCTACAACCAGAAAATACTATTGTTGCAGGCAACACCCCTGGTCCTCTTGGCCCTCGGCGAAACAATGATTATCCTCATGGGGAGTATCGACCTTTCCCCAGGCTCTACAATGGCTCTAGCCGGGCTTATTGCAGCTTTATCCAGCAACTATTACGGTTTGGACATCCGGTTAAGCGTTCTCATAGGTCTTCTCATCGGGGCCTTAGTAGGCTTGATAAACGGATTGGCAGTGACCGTAGCTAAGATCCCGTCTTTTGTCGCCACTTTGGCTACTATGGTTGGAGCCAGAGGGATAGTTCTACTGATCACGGGAGGCGAATCTATATACGGGCTTAGAGGATACGAGTGGCTGACCGATGAGAGATTCTTCGTGGCAAACATGGTTTGGATAATGGTGGTATTTGTAATAGTAACCTATGTTCTACTGAAGTACACGAGCCTGGGTCTAAAAATCTACGCTATAGGAGGGAACGAGGAGGCTACCAGGTACTCTGGGATAAATGTGGACAGGGTTAAAATAGTGACTTTCACTCTTGCGGGTCTATATTACTCAGTGGCAGGCATCATGATGGACGCTAGACTCCAAGCGGCATACCCGTGGACAGGTTACGGGAGTGAGCTCGACGCTATTGCCTCGAGCGTGCTCGGCGGCATCCAGCTGTCGGGTGGCATCGGCTCTCCTATCGGTTCTTTCATCGGGGCGTATATTCTAACGCTGATAGCTAACATCATGGTCCTCCTAGGCCTAAACCCGTATCTGCAGTGGGTAGTGAAAGGCTTCGTATTAGGGGCAGCCGCGATAGCTTTGTCAAGAGGATTGAGATACGTTAAGTAAACAACCCATATGCGATGAGAAAGAGAAAAAACGTGTGGGAATCAGCTTGGAGCCCCAGGTAGTGGCTGTGGCGTGGCTGTCTCCGATGAGAATGTGTCAGCGTTGCTGATAGTTACTACTACCGTCGGGGTCTTGATCCAGTCGGATGGTGGGGTCCAGTCCTTCGTCAGCTTGTAGTAGACAGCGTAGACAGCCCAATAACCCTGAAGGAATGGCGACTGGGCTATAGTGGCATACATCTCGCCGGCTTTAATGGCCGCAACCGCATCAGGGATGGCGTCGTAGCCTACTACAATTATGTCGCTACCTGGTTTAAGGCCCGCACCCTTAATAGCCTGTATGGCTCCCAAGGCCATCTCGTCGTTGGCTGCTATCACGGCATCCACTTTCTTCGAGGCTAGTATAGCCTCCATCTTGTTCAACGCTTCATCCCTCCTGAAGTCCGCGACCTCCTCGGCCACTATTTTAACTACGCCCTGCTGGACAAGCGGATCCAAGACATTGTGGAAGCCCTGCTGTCTTTGAATAGCCGCCGTCGTCCCGGGGATCCCGTTCAATATAACGACATTCCATGGCTGGGGCTTACCGCTCTGGTTTAACGCCTGTATTAAGGCTTTCGCAGCGTCTTCAGCTCCTTTAACATTGTCTGTCCCTACGAACAAGAACCTCAGCGTCTTATCGCTTACATCCCTATCTGTCGTAACAACAGGTATACCATGCGTCTTCGCGTCGCTTAGGGCTGGTTGTATAGCCTGAATATCCGTGGGGTTGACGATGAATGCGCTGAAGCTTTGGCCGACCGCTGTCTCTATCTGATTTGTCTGCTGGGTCGGATCATCCTTGGCATCGTAGACAACTAAGTCGATGTTGACACCCTTGCTCTTAAGCTCGTTCACGGCTACCATAGACCCATTCTCGAGCATCGCGAAATACGGGTTGCCGAGATTACTTATGAAAAGCCCAATCTTTATCGTCGACTGAGCGGGTTTCTGGCTGGAATAATACCAGTACACTACACCGCCGACAATAGCTATTACGACAATGGCGATTATTATCGCAGAAGTTACCTTAGAAATAGCGTCTGACATCCACATCTACCTCCAGAACTTCGATTGTTATTTATAAGATGTCGAGATTAATAAATACATACGCCAATATGTTAACCAATATCATAAGTAGATTATAGTTGCGTGAGTCGTCAATAGGTTCACTCGAACAATATGATCGCATAGTCAAGCTGAAAGCTTTGACCGACAAGAAACTATTTTTCTTCATGGGTTCGTGGAAGAAAAATTAAAACCACAAGAACAGGTCGATTTTTGAAAACCGGTGAAGAAGTATCGTTTTCCTCATGCCCACCAATTTAGAAATCCTTGTTAAATGCTAGAAAGGGACGGTATGGCTCTTATGTTGTAGACTCCTCCGGTTTTCTCGTATATAAGTAGGCTGTCATCGAGTAATAGCCTGGAGACGTTGGCTATTGCTTTTACCCACTAGCGTGGGTTGAAGTGAGTGTAGATCACCCCCGCGAGAGGGCTATACCGTATTCCTCGGAGAAGCCGGTCCACAACTTTTTACTTAACGTGTGGTTCACATTATTGTGAAGGCTACTATTAACTTTTTTATTAAGAATCTTCAGAACAACCCTGTAAAACCGGTGGTCTAGCAATGCCTATTTTCCCCTGACATTTTTGTCTCCAAGCTCCAGCTTATCGGTATAGAGCC
>JAEMPJ010000011.1 GCA_022759365.1 Thermogladius sp.
GAGGTATGGTAGGCTCAGGATTGTCAGGCTTAAGACCTCCTACCCCTAGAAGGCTTTTTAAGATAGGATAAGACCTCGCCCGCTTTGTTGCCAGCGAGGAATTTAACCATCTCCTCCGTTAAGCCGTACTCTCTAGCTATCCCAGCCGCCATCTTGGGGTTTGACGTGAAAATGACTTTAAGGTAAGGTATAACCTCCGACCTCACGGTGGCCTTACTTGTGAGAAGCCTTCTCGCAAGTGCTTCAGCTATGCTATCCCTTATCTCCCTAGCCTTCCTCGTCTCGGATAAAAGCCTGAACCTCTCCGGGTAGGTAAACTTCACGAACTTCCCCTTGTATGTCTTCCGGGAGAACGCCACGCCGGGCCCCATTAACTCCATAGCGTAGGCGAGTAGATCCCAGGAGCCAGATTTTATTATCCTACCCAAATACACGTCGGCTCTACTCAGGGCCTCGTAGGCTCTTGAAACCTCCTCTGGGGTATCATAGTATGTGGGTATATGCTCGTTAATCCATATCTTGAGGGTGTCGTAATCTATGTTAGCCGAGCTGATCGCGTCGCGGGCCTGGAAAATATACTTCGCGTTGAATATCCTCCTCAAAGCCTCGAAGGGGGCGTACTCTCTATTCCTGTAGGCGCTGAGAGCCTTAGCTAGTTCTAGTGTGACCCTCCCGTAGGCTTCGGCTATAGCTTGGAGGTCGTTTATAGCGCTCCTCAAATCCCCCTCGCTCCTCCTGGCAATCTCCTTCAAACCTTCTTGCTCGCAGTGGATTCCCTCTTTCTCGCATATCCTGCTGAGAGCTTGGACGACGGCTGTCTCCCTCAGCCTCTTGAACTCTATTAAGAGTGAGACATCCCTGAGAGACCTTATGTTAGGGCTGTAGGCATCGTTGGCAGCCATTACCACAGGGTGCTTGGATACCTCTATTAGCTGGAGGATTGCCTCCACACCCCCTTCATCGGATTTAGGGTTTAAACCATCCACCTCGTCTAGGAAGATCAATTTCCCTCTACCGCTCAGGCTCCCGGTCGAGGCAGCTACTCTCACCAACCTATCTATATCACTCTTCCTCCTGTAGTCGCTCGCGTTCATCTCGTATAGTTCAAGGTTGTAGGAGTTGGCGAAGGCCTGGACGAAGCTTGACTTCCCCGTCCCAGCGGGGCCGTGGAGTAGAACCGCCTTCTTCTCAGGTCTCCCAGCCTTCCATTGCTCATACCACGCTATGAAGGTTTTCCTGGCCTCCTCCTGGTCTACGAATTCCTCCAGGGTTCTCGGCCTGTACTTGATAATCCAGGGCAGGTTCTCGCTCAATAAACCACCTTAAGTGGGCTTGAACTTCCGCCCCATGAAGGCTAGCCTCGCCAGGAAGGCGTTCAACTGTATCTCGTCGTCGGCCCCCTCTACAAGCCTGAACTGTATCTCCCCGGCTAAATCGGCTATGAGAATCCTAGCCTCATCGGGTAACTTTAGGTCGCTTGAGAATATCTCGCGGTGGATCTGCTTAATGATATCCAGCCCGCTTAAACCGTAGTTCAACATTAGATCCCTCAATTTACTCCTAGCCTCGGTGAAGTTCCCGTTTAAAGCTAGTTGCAACATCTGCCTCACTTCCCTCGGGTGGGCTAGGCCGACGACCTTGTAGACTGTCTCAACAGTCACCTCTCCTAGAGCCGACGCCGCCTGGAGTATGTTAATCGCCTTCCTCATATCACCCTCCGACAAATCGTATATCGTCTCAAGCGCGTCCTCGCTGTACTTAACGTTCTCTTTCTCAGCAATGTACTTGAGCCTGCCGACAACGTCCTCCTTTGATAAAGGCGTGAACCTGAATACCGCGCACCTGCTTTGAATAGGCTCAATGATCTTACTCGGGTAGTTGGCTGCCAGGATAAACCTGGTGGTGGCGGTGTAGAGCTCCATCAGCCTCCTCAAGGCTTGCTGGGCGTCTGCCGTCATGTTGTCGGCTTCATCCAGCAGTATGATCTTAAACGGGACGTCGCCTGCAACCCTCGTCCTAGCGAACTCCTTCACCTTACTCCTGATAACGTCGATACCCCTCTCGTCGCTGGCGTTCAACTCCAGCATGTACTGCCTGTAGTTGTCGCCGTACAAGTCGTGTGCTAGGCAGTGTGCTAGAGTCGTCTTCCCCGTGCCCGGGGGGCCAGCGAAGAGGAGGTGGGGCATGTTCTTCTCTTCAACAAACTTCTTCAACCTGGCAACTATCTCCTTCTGGTTGACAACCTCGTCGAGGGTTCTCGGCCTGTACTTCTCAGCCCATAAAAGAAAAGGTTGCTCGCTCAAACCCGATCACCTACCTACACCCTAATCTGGTATCGGGTAAATAAACCACTTTTAATCGATAAGATAGTGGAGGAGGGGCGTTTGCTCTTCGAATTAGTTTACGGAAGGATACTGGACTTTCTCAGGAGGGATTTCGAGGAGGATGAGGTTAAAGTAGAGGTGTATAAGGAGGGCTTTAAGCTGGTGACGTTCGACGGCGTGCTGGAAATGGTTAAGGGAGCCGAGTACACTATCCCGAGGTGGATCGCCGAGATCCTAGGGAAGAAAGGGTATGTGAGGATCAAGGACGCCAGGATCCCTGTGGGAGAGCTGTCAGTACTAGCCTACAACGAGGAGGCTAGTCCTCATAAGCCGTTGACAAACAAGTTGAAGGGGTTCTTCTACATGGCTATGTTCAAGGCTAGGAAGGAGATAGTTGAGGAGGCTAAGTCCACAGGCGACTTGTCGAAGTTCGACGAGCTCAAGAGGATTGAGGACTCAATGGACTCCATCCTGAAGACGAGGGTTAAGAAGCTACTCAACTACTCGCTTCTCCCAGATGTACAGCAGGATATAGAGGAGAAGCTGAGCGAGGAGGAGAAGTATTTGTCTAGAACCCTTCGCTCCATCCTAGCATTGTGGAGGAGGAAGTTGGGTGAGTAGGGGTGGCTGAGGCTCCTCAAGCCAGTGTCGAAAAAGAGGCTGTTGACTGGAAGTTAAAGTTCTACAAGTTCCTCCAGGACTTCAGGGACTCCTCAGGGAACTTCAAGTACAGGGAGAGAGTTTTCAGAATGGTTCACATGATGCAGAAGAGCCTTGTAGTCGACTTCAGCGATATAATACTGTACGATAGAGAATTAGCGAGACACATCGAGGGGGAGCCCGATGAGGCTCTAGAGGAGTTCCGGTCTGCTTTAGCCGAGTATCTCAGTAAGGAGCATCCCGAGTATGCTGAGGTCGCAGGTAAAGTCTACGTCAGGATTAGACAGCCACCTAGAGTACTGAAGATAAGGGAGTTGTCGAGCGACTACATAGGGAAGTTCGTGGCGATAGAGGGGATTGTCACAAGGGTTACAAGGGTTGAAGCCAAGCTTGTGAAAGCACGCTACGTCCACATAACGCCGGAGGGGGAGCTCCACGAGTTCGACTACCCGGAGCACGGCGAGATGGGTGAGAGAATAGAGAAACCTGTCGTCTGCCCTGTGTGCGGGAGGACGGGCAGGTTCGAGCTAGTATTGGAGAAAAGCAAGTTCATCGACTGGCAGAAGATCGTGATCCAGGAGAGGCCTGAGGAGATACCGCCAGGCCAGATACCTAGGAACATAGAGGTGATATTGACAGGCGATTTAGTCGACTCCGCAAGGCCGGGTGACAGGAGTCTTATAACCGGGATCCTGAGGGTTATGCCGACTCAGGCGGTGCAGAAGGCCTCTGGGAGGTCTGTCTTCTCGTTCTACATAGAGGCAAACCACGTGGACGTCCAGCAGAAGGTGCTAGAGGAGATAGAGATAACGAGGGAGGACGAGGAGAAGATAAGAGAGCTAGCCAAAGACCCTTGGATCAGGGAGAAGATCATAGCGAGTATAGCCCCCTCTATCTACGGCTACTACGATATAAAGGAGGCGATAGCCCTACTCCTCTTCGGCGGCGTCCCGAAGGTTATGTACGACGGGACGAGGATTAGGGGGGACATCCACGTCCTGCTAGTCGGCGACCCAGGTACAGCGAAATCCCAGCTCCTACAGTACACTGCGAGGCTGGCTCCCAGAGGGCTCTACACCAGCGGGAAGGGGTCTACCGCGGCTGGTTTAACGGCGACGGTTCTGAGAGATAAAACGACAGGGGAGTACTACCTGGAGGCAGGTGCCATGGTAATAGCAGACGGCGGGGTGGCCGCTATAGACGAGATAGATAAGATGAGGGAGGAGGATAGGAGCGCCATACACGAGGCCCTGGAGCAGCAGACTGTAAGCATAGCTAAGGCCGGTATAGTGGCTAGGCTGAACGCGAGGGCGAGCGTCCTAGCCGCCGGCAACCCGAGGTTCGGCCGCTACGATTTGACTCAACCTATAAGCAAGAACATAGACCTACCCCCAACCATACTCTCTAGGTTCGACCTCATTTTCGTGATACAGGATATACCGAGCGAGGTGAAGGATAGGAGGCTTGCCAGGCACATAATAGGAGTCCACAGCGACATAGAGAAGGCTAAGCCCTTCATAGACCCCCAGTTGCTTAAGAAGTATATCAGCTACGCTAGGAAGTACGTTAGACCACAGCTCACGCCCGAGGCAATGAAGCTGATAGAGGAGTTCTACGTTGCTATGAGGAGGAGCGGTATAAGGGGTGAGGAGGCGAAGTCTCCCCCACCCATCGCCATCACACCCAGGCAGCTTGAGGCGCTTATAAGGCTGGCGGAGGCCCACGCTAAGATGGCTTTGAGAGACAAGGTGACAATAGAGGACGTGGAGGAGGCTATCAGGCTAATGTACACTACTCTGAGGAAAGTGGGGTTCGACATCGAGTCTAAGACCATTGACATAGACGTCCTCGAAACCGGCGTGTCGAGGAGCAAGCGCGAGAAGATACGTGAGTTCATGAAGTTCCTGAACGAGGTTTTCGAGCAGACGCCTGAAATAGAGTTAAGCCAGTTGATAAAGATGGCTAGGGAGAAGGGCTTCGAGAAAGAGTTCGCATACGAGACGATACAACAGCTCAAGAGGTCGGGAGAGCTGTACGAGCCCTCGCCGGGTAGGTTGCAGAAGATCTCGAAGTATTAAACTCAGTGGGGCGTAGGGAGCTCTTCACGCATCTGTGCTGGAACGCATCATCATCTGTATCCCGATTATAAGATTAAAGATTATAAAATCCGTTCAAACT
Organism: Thermogladius sp.; assembly: GCA_022759365.1. GTDB lineage: Archaea > Thermoproteota > Thermoprotei_A > Sulfolobales > Desulfurococcaceae > Thermogladius. The sequence continues at coordinate 5,163 of JAEMPJ010000011.1, forward strand.
CTCAAAACAATAGGTGTTTACGGTATGAGCGAGGAGGCTGTATTCGTGGTTAAAGTGGGTGGCAAGGAGGTTGAGGTGAACGAGAAAACCTTATCCGTGTTGAGAGAGTACTTGAAGGCGCCGATGGGCCTCGACGAGCTGGCCCGTAAACTAGGGCTCGAGTCGTGGGAGGAGGCCTACGAGTTTATCAAGGCGATACCAGCCTGGATTCTCTGGACCCCTCCCTCGCTATGGAAGAGCAGGGTTAAATGGTACCTGGAGAAGCAAGGGGGTTCTAGTGAGCATCGAGGTTAAGGTTGGAGAGGAGTGCAGTGAGGAGTTCATTGTAGAGGAGAAGCACACCGCGTCGCACATAGGGTCAGGCTCTGTATCTGTTTTATCCACACCTTGCATGATAGCCTTCATGGAGAAGACGAGCCTGGACTGCGTCCAGAAGTTCCTCCCACCCCAGTATACTACTGTTGGGACAATGGTTAACGTAAGGCATCTGAAGCCCGCGCCAGTTGGAGGCAGAGTAGTAGTTAAATCAAGGATCATCGGTTTCGAGGGCAGGAGGGTTCTCTTCGAAGTCGAAGCCATCTACGGGAACGAGGTTATTGGGAGAGGGCAACACGAGAGGTACATTGTAGACAAGGAGAGGTTTCTAAGCAAAGTGAAGAGCTAGCGTGTATGGGGCCGCCGGGATTTGAACCCGGGACCACCGGCGCTCCAGGATAACCCGGCTAGGCGGGGTATCCCCCCAGGCCGGCATCCTAGCCAGGCTAGACGACGGCCCC
>JAEMPJ010000006.1 GCA_022759365.1 Thermogladius sp.
ATTGAACGCCATAAGTTGATTAACAGACATGACTTCACCTAGTAGTTCACGCTCCCCCGGCGGAGTTTTGGGCCTGGAAGGCAATCCAGTGAAATTTATCTGGGCATTAAAAAAGAGCGCCGGGGGCGGGATTTGAACCCGCGCGGGGTTTCCCCCACCGGCTTAGCAGGCCGGCGCCCTACCAGGCTAGGCGACCCCGGCAGGCGGTATGAGTATATCTCGTCTACCTTTTATTAACTTTAAACACGCGTGGCCATGAGAGCTGGGACGCTACTTTTAACACTAGTGTTATGAGGAGTATGTTCCTCGCCTGGACAACCCATTGGACGGGGGACTCCAGGCTGAAAGGGTTGTCGTATACGGGTAGGTTTAAGCCCAGGTACATGTTCGCGTAGTATCTCAGGGTAGAGTCTTTGAACCACATCGGGATGACCAGCGTGTTCAAGAAGTCGGTGGCGTAGAGTAGCGTTAAGTCCCAGGGGCTTGTCAAAGGCAGGTAGAGGAGGGGGGTCATCAACACGAGGGATTGCGGGGGTAGTGAAGGGTTTAAGACTATGGCCAGGAGGGTGAAGGATATTAAAACAGTGTGCAATCCACCTCCACCAGGCCTCTCCCCCAGTAGCAGGAGCATGTAAATCACCGCCATGTACAACCCAACCCATAAACCATAACCCGCCCTCCCAGCAAGGCTACTTAATATTATTGCGAGGCCGTTGTTAGAGCTATCCTCGATCAGGTTTGTAAGGTAGTCGAGCAGGCTACCCGGCGAGGCTAGCAGGAAGAGTATGTAAGGTGTTAAACCCAGCAAGACCGGGGTGTAATTGATTTGAAGCCAACCCCTTGCATCCAGGTATACTAGGAGGGCGAGCGGGACTAGCAGGAAGATGTTCACCGAGGATCCGAGCGCGAGCATGAGAGCGGAGTAGGTCGTCTTGCGGGCGGCTAGGTAATACAGGGAGGATACCAGGAAGAAGAGTGTTAGAGTGTCGAGGGAGTAGATGGAGTAGGCTATGAGCGATGGGAAGAATAGCGATAGGAGCCTCTTCTGTATAGGCGCCTCAATAACCCTCGTGAAGCGGTAGTAGATTAAAGCCGAGGCTATCAGGAACACTATTTCAACGAAGGACTGGAGGAGGTAGAACACCAGGCTCGCCTGAGGCAAGCCTGGTTTGAAGCCCAGCGCGTTTGAAACATACATTGAAAGGCTCGCGAGCAACAGGTAGAGCGGGGGTTGATTCAATTTGTAGTCCACGTATGGGATCGGGAAAACCTGCCTCCCCTCGCAGACAAGCCTCATGACATCCCCGTTAACCCAGCCACTCCCGCCGCTACAGGCGCCGACATACAGGCCGTTGTAGACAGACTGGTAGAAATCGTCGTAGAATGGTGCCTGAACTATTTGCCTACCGAACAGGATTCCAGAGGCTTCAGAGGGCATGTGGATGATGAAGGATGCTAGGCCTATCGCTAGGGCTATTAAGAACACTACAGCCTTCTCGCCCAAAGCGTGATCCCCTTAAGCAACTTCTTATATTAATGGAGGCCGGGATTAAATAGTAGAGGGCGTTACCGTTGAACAGAAGCAGGGTAGTCGAGGTCGCTCTGCTACTGCTGATTCTAGCCGCATCCACAATACAATTCCTCTACTGGGATCAAAAGTTCACAGACAACGAGCTGGCTAGTAATGGGAAGGGGTATGTGTCCGATGAAGTATGGTATGTCGCCTCCGCGAGGAATATCCTCGTCAAAGTCCTCCACTTGAATCCAAGAGAGGTCGGCTACTACGGTTACACGATAGTTTACGAGGGGGTCTTGGATAGGAGCCGGGTTGAGGAGGTAGCGAGTTTATACGGGGTTAAACTGAGGTTCGACTACAGTAGGCTCAACGGGTTCTACGCCTACTCGAGCAACGCTAGTAGCCTAGACCTCTTCCTGAGCAGGCTTAGAGAGATCGCCAACGTGAGCGATGTGATCCCCGGGTGGATGATGCCTGATGCATCCGGTATAAACAACTACCTTAACCTAGAGCACCCTCCCCTAGCGAAATACATAATAGCCCTCATAATGGCCACAGTAGGGGACTACCCGTTTTATTGGAGGCTTGGAACCATAGTGGCTGGGACTCTACTAGTATTGTTCACATACTTGATTACTAGAAGGCTCCTGAACAGTGCTCCAGCAGCCCTCGCCTCAGCCTCTCTCCTCGCCGCCGACCCGTTGGTAAGGAACCTCTCCTCGATAGCACTGCTGGACGTATACGTGGCTTTATTCACAGCTGTATCGTTCTATCTCGCTTTGGAGAAGAGGTTTAAGCTCTCGGTGCTAGCGGTGCTTGTAGGGTCTTTATTCAAGTTCAACACACTGTTCGCCCTCATACCGGTGTCGATTTTATACGTGAGGGAAAAGCTTAAAGGGAGGTACAGCCTCCTTGACCTCATAGCAGCCTTCCTCGGCTTCTATATTGCAAGCGGTGCAGGATTCCTTCTAGCACAAGTGATCGCAGGATCCCCTCTAATAGGCTACCTCGGGTTCACCAGCTGGTTTAAGCAGTCTATAACAGGCGCTATCGCATGGCACACCCAGATCAAGTGCTTGGGGAACGCGTGTCCAACAAGCTCCGCTCCATGGGACTGGTTTACCGGCGTAAACTCCTTCACCTTATACTACTTCCCCGGGGGGTTGAGCGTTACAGCGAGCGGGTTCTGGCCTCTCTGGAGTTTCACCCTGGTCGCGGCAATAATATTCCTGCCCTCCTACCTCAAGGGGAATAAAGCGTTCGCCCACTCAACATGCTGGCTCCTCGGCGTTCTATCAGGCTATATTTTCCTATGGATCATAGGTGGGAGGACGCAGTACAGCTTCTACGCCGTACAGCTCGCCCCTCTAGTATACTCGTCTCTGACGGTCATCCTGGCGACATTCAACTATGATAGAGTAGTGGAAGTGCTTGAGTCCTGGAAACACTTGTTTACCAGGATGAATAGAGCGCTTGGCAGGCTACTGTTACTCGAATAGCTTTTGCGGAAAATTGGCTTGGGGTTTATAAATCTTGCTCCTACCATAGAGGAATGGTGAACGAGTTGGCTAACACGATCGCCAGGATGAGACTAATAACAGTGAAAATGCCCGAAATCTACGTTGAGGGCATTGACGAGCTCGTCAAGATAGGAAGGTATAGCAGTAGAAGCGAGGTTATCAGGGTCGCTATAAGAGACCTGCTGAAGAAAGAGCTCTGGGTAAGAGACAGAGAGTTGAAGTAGGCGTTTTCAACCCTACTTTTGAGCCCTCAACTTTTCCAAGAGGAGGACGTAGAGAGGTTCGTTTTCATCTATCCTCCTAAAGCTTAAAGGCGGTTGGAAACCGGGGAAAATACGCCTGAGCTCCTCTAGTTTAACAGGCCTCTTGTACACCTTGACCTCTTTTATCTCGATTCCGATCGCGATCTTAGAGCCCCTAATGTACTTCAAGTCGCTTTTGAAAACACCCGTCTCACCAGATAAGGCGATCCTAGCTATTTCTTCGGGTTTCCCCACGTATACTTCGCCAGCTTTGAACTCGCCTACAATTGCTCTGGTACTCCCGCTCGCGTAGATTACGAATATACTGCCGCTTTCGGGCTTCAAACCGAAATATCTTCTAAGTTCCATCTTCTTCTTACCTGTGAGGATTCTATGAGCGTACAGGGGGAGTATGCTGATCAAATACATTTCCATGTCCAATCCATTCCTCAGGGTAAGGTGCTTTTAGCCGTGTTAACCACTATTTTAAAATCCTCGATGCCTAAAAATATCTCTAGATGAGGAAAGCTGGTATTACTGAGCTGTGATGTATGACACCAGTGCCGAATGGTGTTTAAAGTAATGTCCATTAAACCAGGGGATCTAATTCTATTCTACATAGACTCGAAGAGGAAGTTCATCCAGAGAGTCCAGCCGGGGAAAATCCTCGGGACGGATAAAGGTTTAATCAGACACGACGACGTCATTGGGAGAAGACTAGGTGAACAAATCTCAACATCGAGAGGGTTTAAAGCATATTTGCTTAAACCTCTCCCAGTAGACTTCCTCTCTGCTATGGGGAGGGTCACACAAGTAATCTACCCTAAGGATGTCAGCCTAATGGTGTACCTGGCGGGTGTTTCAGAGGGGGCTAAAGTCCTCGAGGGAGGTGTAGGGACTGGGCACGTGACAGCGGTGCTAGCCTACCTTGTGGGGGAGAAAGGGAGGGTGTTCGCTGTAGATATAGATGAAGCCAAACTTAAGAAAGCTATGGAGAACCTGGATAAGCTGGGTCTCACGAACAGGGTTGTATTCATCCACAAGGATATCCGAGAGTGGGATGGGGAGCGCGATTTCGATGCCGCTATCCTGGACATCCCCGACCCCTGGAATTCTATTAGGGTGATCCACGAGGCCCTGAAGCCCTCCTCCCCCTTCCTTGCGTTCCTACCTACGGTCAACCAGGTTGAGAAAACTGTAGCAGGGATGAAAGGTCTCTTCACGGATATACATGTGTACGAGACTCTTGTTAGAGAGTACCTTGTGCTACAAGATGGAACAAGGCCTAGCCCGAGGATGATAGGCCATACAGGGTTTATCGTATTCGGGAGAAAAATCGTTTAGAGACTAAACATGCTTCCCCTTGACGTAAAGGTAGATCGTGTGGGTTAGACCGTTATCATCCTTCACGTCGACAACCCTAACCGGGTTCCAGCCCGGTATCCTGAATTCGTGGCTTACAACCCTCGCCCCGTCCCTCAACTCATTCTCTAATTTAGGCCTCAAAGCCTCGTTGACGGAAGTGAGTAGGAAGAGTGTTACAACAGTTGCCTCACTTATGTTCACATTAAAGAAATCATCGTTTATGACAACGACTCTCTCCGCCAACCCGTGGTTTATTATGTTATTCTTCGCCTCTTTAACCCTCTCAGGGTCTTTCTCAATACCGACGGCTTTCTTAGCGTTAAACTCCTTAACCGACACCACGAGAATCCGGCCGTCTCCGCAACCAAGATCGTAAACGATGTCCTCGGGGCCGACGCCAGCCAATCTAAGCATTTCTCTAACTACCGGGTAAGGGGTGGGGACATAAGGAACATAGTAGTACATGGATCAATTCCTCGTCGTGAACATTATGTAAAAATTATAGCTCATTGGCTCCCTAAAGCTTTACTCTTCATGATTTCCAGTGCTTTCTCCTCATCCGGCTGGAGAGCCTGGTTTAAAGGCAACTGAGACAACAGGACTCTAACTGTTCCATCGTTGAGCTCCGCGAGGATCTGGGGGAGCCATGCCATACCGAATTCGTCTTTATCCCCATATTCGTTCACGTAAACGTAGTCCTCCTTTTTCACTTCTAGCGGCACGTTCAGCTCTTTTGATATCCTCTCCGCCAGTTTAACCCATAGTTTATGGTAGGGGTGGTGCTCGGCTGTGACTAAGACTATTTTTTTAACTGAGGACATTTAAACCACCTATACTACCCCTCTTGATATGCTGGAGAGTTTAAAAACAAAGCAGGTTTCTGGTCAACTACTATATTGCAAGACCCTTTGCCTTCCTCTCCTCTTCAGGCCTAACCTTAATTATACCGTAGTGGATAGCGCAGGATATACAGTAGCATTTTCTAACAGGGTACTTCATTATAATTGCCCCCTTCTTCTCAAGCTCTTCAGCTAGCTGGGGTGCGACGGGGCTGTACATCCTCGTCAC
>JAEMPJ010000025.1 GCA_022759365.1 Thermogladius sp.
GTCCCCGTGAAGCCTCCCACGAGGCCTGTCATCCATAGTGCGACTGCGATCGCGACTGCCACGGTGACTGCGACTATGATGACTGTGGCTATGACTGGGCTTATCGCCTTCACGCTTCCACCAATTTATTACTTGCATGCTCTCGTTTATAAATTTTTGAGGGGTGTAAGGGTTTTAGTAGACAGTAATATACGGGTATTAATCTGGGTTGCAAACCTGTGTAAAGGGTGTTTTCTAAAACACTTTTAAATTCTGGTGGTCTAACTTTAAACTGGGTAGCTCTGGATGTTCAAGAGGCTTCTCGCTAGGAAGTCCTTATCTTTTCGAGCCCAACCGGCTGTTGAAATAGACTCCGTGATATACGCTGGGGGCAGGTATTACACTGCTATGGTTCTGGAGCTCGTGAACAAGCCTGGTGTCGCGAGTAGGATCATAGACGAGATCGCGAGGAGGGGTATCAACATCGTGAAGATAACCACGCCCTACATGGTGACTGGTGATAGAGGGCACCTCCTCCTAATCCTGGAGAACTGTGACGAGTCGTGTGCGGAGGGGTTGAAGAGGGAGTTGGAGGGCATGAGGGATATAGTGTTGAGGGTTGAGGCCACAAGCGGCATGGACGTCTTCTTGTTCCCGATGCTAGGCGGCTTGAAGCTACTCGGCGATAAAAGCCTCGTCCTAACCCAGGGCATGGTGGCCGAGGCTATAAGGCAGGGTGTGAAGGCCTTGGGTAGGAGCGAGCTATCTCAAGCCCTGAGGAGCCTTGGGCGGGGTGTCGGGGTTTTCATATACAAAAACCTCTACACTATGCTTTCCACGCCCCCCAGCCCCGAAGCCCAGTTGAAGGCCTCCCTCGAGTTCCTGGTCGACGTCTTCAAGGCGCTCGGCCTAGGGGATGTAGAGTACGAGTTGAAGGGGCTTGAAGCCAGGTTCAAGGTCTACGGGGGCTTCGAGTGCGAGGCGGCGAGAGACGCAGGCGTGGTGGGGACGGCCGGGGACTTCACGAGCGGCGTGCTCGAAGGCTACCTCGAGCTGGCGTTTGGGAGGAGGGTCGGGGTGAAGGAGGAGAAGTGTGTTGCCAGGGGGGACAGCCACTGCGAGTACAAGGCTTCCTTCTACGAGCCTCTCTCAGAGTAAACAGTTTTTCAACGCATGACGGTTTTCCCCACAGCCCTACTCGTTTTAAAGGTTTCTAGATCTAATGGATGGATCAGGTGGTGGAATGTCCGAGGCGAAGACCGCTAAAGAGATGGTGCTGGAGGTTTTGAAGAGGGAGAAGAGGCCTTTGACACCCAAGGAGATTCAGAAGCTGACAAACCTGAACTACAACACGGTTAGAGGCAGGTTGCAGGATTTGAAGAAAGCCGGCCTAGCTGTGAGGACAGACCAGGGCTGGGTGTACAAGGAGAGGAAGGCCTAGTCCCCGGCTTGTTTGAACGGTTTTTTAATCGGTTAAAACACTTGTCTTTTCTCAAGGTGGTTTATTGAGTCTGAGCAACCTGGCCTGGAAGGAGATCAGCGACCCGATCTACGGGCACGTCTACTACAACAAGGAGGTTGAGGAGAGGCTGCTCAGCACCCTCGTCCTCCAGAGGCTGAGGTACATAATGCAGTTGCAGACAGCCCACCTCGTCTACCCGGGCGCAGTCCACACTAGGTTCCAGCACAGCCTGGGGGTGATGCACCTCGCCGGCGCTATGGCGGAGGACATCTTGAGGAAGCTGGTGAGGTTCACGGGGGCCGAGAGCCTGGAGGGGTTCAGCCTGGACGAGCTTGTTGAGGCCGCTAGGATAGCTGGTTTAATACACGACATAGGCCACGGCCCCTTCGGCCACACGTTCGAGGAGGCGGTTCTATGGCGTGGCGGTGTTGGGAGCGAGGTCGCGAACCACGAGAGGATCGGCCTACTCCTATACAAGCACGGGCTCAAGGACTTGCTGAGCGAGCTTGGGTCTAAACACGGGTTCAGCAGCCTAGCCGATGTGGTTGAGGAGCTTGTGGGAGTGGAGGAGCCTAGGGCAAGCGTGCTGAGGCTCGTGAGGAAGATTATAAAGGACAGCTACTACCCAGCCGACGTCCTTGACTTCCTCCGCAGGGACAGCTACTACGCTGGGACAAGCGAGTATGGTTCCATAAACTACGAGAAGCTGTACAGGAACAGCTACCCCAACCCCGAGGACCCGGGCGAGATCGTCCTGGATAGGAGCGGGCTGGGCGAGTTCAAGGCGTATATGCTGGCTAAGGCCAGCATGTACCACCACGTCTACTACCACAGCGTGGCGAGGGCTTTCGACAGGATTCTATACGAGATACTTGTGCTGGTTGACGAGGAGTATGATTTGAGGGGCGTGGTGAACTCAATTGCGAAGGGGGATATAGAGGGCTTCCTCCTCTTAACAGACGCGTGGTTCTACGACTTAATGCTTAGAGAATCTGTTAAGACCGGTAGCAGGATCGGCGGTTTGTCCAGGATGCTTTTAATCGAGAGGAAGCCCTCGTGGAAGCGCGTCGGCAGGGAGGTCGCTGTAACACCCTTCAGGAAGGGGTGGAGCATAGTGAAGGTTCTCAGGCTCGCCTACGACAGCGGAGTCAGGGAGAAGGTTAGAGTCGAGCTCGCGGAGAGGCTCTCCGAGGTTTTCAAGATACCCAGGGAGGATGTCTGGGTCGACGTCGTGGATATAACACCCCTCCCCAGGAGCATCATATACTCGATTAGAGGCGAGCCGAAGATAACCCTAGGGGTCTGCAAGACAACGGGGGGCAGGGTCGTCCTAGACACCCCCGTAGACCTGGTCGCTGAGGGTCTGCCCCTCACAGTGCTTGTGAGAGTTTACGTGAAGAGGGAGGAGTACAACGTGGATCTCGAGTCTAAATCCACAGCTGTAGTAGAAGAGTTCCTTGAAGGGGTTGCCAGAGAAATGGGGGAGACCCCTGTGGACCTCAGTATTTATTCCCACATGAAGATAACATCTTGAGGTCGTCGGGGTTGGCTAAGCTAATAGTCTACCTGACACCCGGCTTCGAGGAGTACAGCGTCAGGGTCTACCACTACGACGAGGAGGGGAGGCTGGTCGAGTCGAGGGAGTTTCAAGGGGTTAAAAGCATTGTGATAAAAGCGGGCCTAGTCTCGATCTCGAGGCAACTCGCCAGAGAGCCGGTTACACTAGTAGTCGACGTCGATAAACCAGAAATAACACTCGCCGATGGGATCCTCAGGATCAAGGGTGGTAACATCTGAGTAGCGAGGTCGGCTTCTTTCAGGTCGAGTCCTCTAAGAGCAGGACGGGGAAGCACGTCTTGTACAGCAATGTATACGTGTACTCTAAGTCCAGCTCGAGGTTCAACCCGTATGATAACTACATTGCTTCCTCCACCGAGGCTAAACCGGTGTACGTGAGGGGGAGTGCCAGGAGGGTGAGCTTGAGGGTTGAGAAAGGCGACTACATTATCTACGTCTGGATGGTTAGGAACTTTAAGAAGAGGGTTAAAGGCTACATACTCCTCTTCAACCACAAGGGCGAGCTGGTCTTCAAAGCTAAATACGTTGACGGGGCTTTGAGGAGGAGTCTGGGGAGCCCGGTGTACGCCTGGTTGATCAGGATGTTTGTAGAGCAGTTCAAGATCCCTGTCAGCGAGATAAAGCTCGGTGACTGACATGCCGAGTATTGTAGAGCTGGCTGAGAGAGTTTTGGCGGCTTTCAAGCACTACGAGTGCTTCATATTCGAGTCCAGCGAGCTCCAGTCCGTGAGGGAGCTCATCGCTAAAAGCGAGCTGACAGGCCTAGTCGTGGTTAGGAGGGTGGACCCGAGGTACGAGGACATATATATAATGGCCCCCTGGTCCCTCGACTTCGAGAAAGAGTGTTTAAGCAAGATACAGCAGTTGCTGGCGGACGGGCGTTTAAGCCCCGACGAGTATAAGAGGAAGAGGCTCAGCCTCCTGGAGCAGTGTGTGAGGAGCCTGGAGAAGGAGAGGAGCAGGCTTATAATAGAGAGGCTTGAGAAATACATTAAGGGTATTAAAGGAGCTTGAAGATGGCGGAGCCCCGATCAGGCTTCAGGGCTTTAATGTACGGGTATATTATAAGAGGATTCCCCCTCGTATCACTCGCGGGCTTCGTTGTCTCAGCATACGGGTGGCTGAGGCTCTACCAGTACTTCAAGAAGAAGACGTTGCTTCCAGCGCTAGGGGGAGTCCTGGCGATAATTGCCTTGAATATAGCCCTCACCATGCTCCCGGGGCAGGAGTCGCCCGCCCTCTCGGAGAATATGACTGCTTCAGAGATGGTCAACGCCTTAACCCTCCTAGACCAGGAGTTGGCGAGCCCGTTGACAACCCTCACAATCATTATACCGGCTGTGAGCCTCGTGATGGAGGCAATAGGCTTGATCGCTTTGAGGAGGGCTCTGGCCGGGAGGCTCTCGGTCGGCGCGCCAATTCTCCTCCTCTTCTACACGGGACTCTTATCGTCTTCAATAACCCTTATACCGCGTGTTGAAAGCAGTGTGAGGAGTGTGAGGGATAGTCTAGCCGCCGGTAGCATAAACACGACGGCCGCCCTCAGCATGCTGAGCGAAGCCTACCTCCCCTACAATATATTGGACTTCGCTGTGGTTTTCTCAAGCCTCCTCGCATACATCGTGCTGGCATACACATTCTACAAGCTGGGTAAGACGGAGGCCGAGTAGCCTATAGCAGGGTCGTATAGTAGTAGAGAAGGATGCTGAGGGCGAAGACAACCACGTAGACAAGCGGCTTCCACCTCAACACTTTGACGCCGTCGAGCGGGGGGACGGGTAGGAGGTTGAATAAGGCTACCCACGCGTTTATTGTAGCCGTGTAGAACAGTGTTAGGATAGCCAGGTTGAACGCGTTGAGTGAGAGTAGTTTAAGCAGGATGATCGACGAGACCGCTACCCCAATATTGTATAAGGGGCCTGCCAGGCTTGTCAACCCTTCAATCCTCCTCAGCTCCTCTCTATCATAGGTGAAAGGGGAGATGACTGTGAAGCCGGGCATGATGAACTTGACTGGGATGAAGGGGAGGGATGTGAGGAGGGTGACGAGGAGGCCTATAGGGGAGAGGAGGAACCTCGAGGCGCAACCCATCCTCCTAGCCGTGTTCCTATGGGCCACCTCGTGGGGTATGACTGCCAGGAAAGAGGCTAGACTCACAGCGAGGAAACATCCTACATCCCCCGCCAGCAAGCAGGCTGAGCCGAACGCGCAGGCTACGGCTACACCGGCTATCAAGAGGGATGCAGGCTCATTCAAGTCAACGAGCCAGCTCAACTAAACCCCCTCTGCAACATACTGAGGGGAGAGGAGTTTAAAAGAGGGCTAGAGCAGGGTTCAGCTCTCGGGTTAAACAACTGTCCCCGGCGGGAAGCCCGCTCTCTCATCGCCGTACAAGTCGAATGGTATGCTGTCAACCCAATCCCCCTCGGGTGGAATCGTGTTAGCGTAGTATTTGAAGACTATTTTCAACCCGTTGGTGAGGTTGAA
>JAEMPJ010000010.1 GCA_022759365.1 Thermogladius sp.
TCACCATCGAGAACAGGGAGACAATTATGTAGCTGTACTCCTCGCTGGAAGCCAATCTGACAATCGAATCAAAGAACTCCCTGTAAACAGTGCTCGCGGCTAAACCGGTTAGTAACATTAAAACCGTGAACCCGGCTGAAACCTTAAACCTGGAGTAAGACAGCTCCCTGTCAAGAGCCAGTTGAAATCACCTAGGCAACCCCAATAAAAAGACCAATTATATGAAGCAAACTTATAAACTCGGCAAATCTTTCAGCCTTTCGGGTGGCTCACAATACAAGTATTCTCCACCGCATTACTACTGCCGCTACTTTCTGAAGGTAACATTGGGTTAAAGTTTTTCAGAGATTGAACCCTGCTATATATATTCCTACTCGGGTTAACCTGGTGACCGCTCCTTGTATTTCTCACCGTTTTTCATTTTCTTACTGTCTCCGCGTTGTCAGCCATTAGTTGTTGAATCCACCCGCCGACATTTATTTCAGATATAGTAGTGTCGAAACAACATATTGTGAAAAATTTTATCTAGATGTATGGATAAAAATATACATTTAAATACATGCCTGAATAGAATATATCATAAGGTGTAAAATAGTGAATAAGATTGTCCTCGTAGCATTGGTAGTTGTGGTAGCTATTGTAGCAGGTGTAACCGGGTATTACATAGCCAGTCTCTCGAGGCCAAGCCCAACGGCTACAACGAGCCCAACGCAGATCTCAATAGCATTCATATTCCCCGGAAGCATCACTGATACAGCCTGGAACGAGGCTGGGTACCAATCAATGCTATCATTCGTTGGCTCCCACCCCGAGGTCAAATACGCCTGGGTTCAAGGCGTCTACGACCCAACTCAGATAATAAGTATTGCGAAGTCTTACACCCAGCAGGGGTTTAAGCTCATAATCGGTGTTGGATTCCAATTTGGGCCGCCTTTCGCTCAAATAGCCAGCCAGACGCCTGGAGTCTACTATCTGGCTATAGCAGGGGCGCCACAGTATGTAGGTCCGCAGGTAAGCGGCGCGAACATTAGGACTGATCAGTCATGTTTCGTCGAGGGCTGGATTGCAATTCAGATTTCCAAGACTAAGCAGATAGGGTATGTTGCTGGTATGAATGTCTCGGAGCTAGGGTTATGCGAGATAGGTTTGAGAAACGGCATTAAATATGCTGGTTACAACCCCGACCAAGTACTCCACGTGGTTTATACAGGCGACTTCCACGATGTCACCAAGGCTAAACTAGCTACCGAGAGCCTGATTCAGCAATACCACGTTGACGTGATTAAATCTATGGGAGACGGGGTTCAGCTGGGTGCGATAAGTGCTGTTAAGGAGTTCCCAGGCGTGTTAATTATGCCGAGCTCGACCTATCATCCTGAGTTATACGCTGAGCAACTGCTTGTAGGCGAGGTATGGGACTGGAGTGCCGTGTACACGCAGTTCTACAACGACTACCTATCCGGTAAACTCGCACAGGGAGGCCAGTTCTATTGGGCTAACTTGGCTAATGGTGGTATAAAGCTAGTTCAAGGGGGTGCCTGCCCCAGCGATCTATGGAGCAAAGCGCAAGATATAATTAAAGGCATCGTAAACGGAACCATCAGCACGGGTTTCACACCTTGATTTTTTCAATCATACTCTCCATCCACACCCCTTGAACCGGTGGCCTACATGTCATCGAGCTCTTGTGATGTCGTCGTTGAAATGAGGAATATCGTGAAAAAATTTCCAGGGGTTGTCGCAAACGATAATGTCAGCTTGAAGATCTGCAGAGGAGAAGTCCTAGCTATACTAGGTGAAAACGGTGCGGGTAAAACAACTTTAATGAATATTCTCTACGGATTATACCTACCAGACGAGGGCTCTATCTACATTAACGGGAAGAGAGTGATTCACGCTTCACCTAAAGACGCGATCAAAAACGGTGTGGGGATGGTGCACCAGCATTTCACTCTGGTAGACGATTTAACGGTCGCTGAGAACATTGTACTGGGGGCGGAAGATTTTAAGGTGTACTATAATCCCGGTAAACTCATCGAAAAGATAAGAGAGTTCATGAAGGATATAGGGCTTTACGTTGAGCCCTCTAAGAAGGCCTACGAACTATCAGCAGGTGAAAAGCAGAAAGTCGAGATATTGAAAGCGCTCTACAGGAGGATCTCGGTTCTAATCCTTGACGAGCCGACCTCTGTCTTATCACCTATAGAGGTTAACGAGTTGTTTAAAACTATCAGAAGGTTGAAGGAAAAAGGGATATCCATCGTCTTCATCAGCCACAAGCTGGATGAAGTCCTAGAGATAGCTGATAGGATAGTTGTGATGCGTGCCGGGAAAATAGTTGGCGAGCTAGCTAGGAAAGATGCTAACGTTCGCCTCCTCGCATCAATGATGATAGGTGCTTCAGGTCTCTCTAGTATAGAGGAGAAATTCGAGAAAAACACATCTACCGGCCGTAAGCTACTTGAAGTAATCGACTTATGGGTTAAAGGGGACAGAGGCGAAGACGCGGTAAAAGGAGTGAGACTATCCGTGAGAGAAGGGGAGATAGTTGGCGTAGCCGGTGTGGCAGGTAGCGGACAGAAGGAGCTTGCGGAAGCAATTTATGGGCTTAGACCTGTCAAAAGGGGGAGAATAATGTTTAACGAAGTCGAGATAACAGGGCTCCCAACCGTTGAAAGAATTAAACTCGGTATATCTTACATACCCGAGGAGAGAGTCAGATACGGAGTCTCATTAGAATTGCCGATCTACGAGAATATATACCTCGAGAAGATTCACAGCGAGAAAAGTAAAAGAGGGTTACTCGAAGCCCTCGGTGTAAGTCCTCTGAAGAAGAGGGTGATGTTAGAATATGCTCAGCATGTTGTAAACAAATTCGGGGTTAAAACCCCCAGCCTCACAACGGTCGCGGGAAAACTCTCAGGTGGAAATATTCAGAGGCTCATCGTCGGTAGAGAGCTTGAAAGGGGCCCTAAACTCGTGATAGCAAGCGAGCCGACGGCAGGATTAGATATCGCGGCAACAAATTTCGTTAGGAGAACTTTAGTAGATATGAGTAGAAGAGGTGTAGGCGTGCTTCTCATATCAAGCGACCTTCAAGAGGTCTTGTCTTTAAGCCACAAGGTGGTCGTACTCTGTAACGGAGAGGTAATGGGTGTAGTCATACCAGGCGAGGCAAGTATTGAAGACATAGGGTTGATGATGACCTGCTCGAAAAAGATGAGCATCGAGGAGGTTGAGAAAATATGGGCTATGTGATTAGAATAAAACCTAAACCTATTCAACCATTCGTGTTTGTTTTAGCCCCGCTAGCAAGCTTCGCACTAGCATTCCTAGTCGGAGGGGCATTGATGCTCTGGGCAGGAGTAGATCCTATATCAGGGTATTCGGCGTTCCTCCAGGGCTCTCTAACAACATTCCCCGGCCTCATGCAGACACTTATTCAGGCAACTCTATTCATGCTCATGGGAACCGGTATAGCTATCTCAAATAGGGCTGGGGTACTTAACGTTGGAGCCGAGGGACAGTATATAATAGGTGCGATCCTAGCCACATATATCGCGATAAGCTATCAGCAGGTGCTGTCCCCGCAACTGACCCTTCTGCTAGCAATGTTAGCCGCTATGCTAGGCGGCGCTCTGTGGGCTATGATAGCGGGAGTACTAAAGGGTTTCATGAACGTGAACGAAGTTGTAACCACGGTTATATTGAACTGGCTTGCCTACAGGATTCTCCAGTGGATTATCAGAGGCCCTCTCAGGTTACCCGGCCCCCAGCTATACCCGATGTCCCCGCCTATAGCAATCACCCTTCCTGTACTTGAGCCTTCATCCGGCCTCAACGCTGGTTTAATAATCGCTCTAGCGCTTGCTATATTCTCCTACTATCTCCTCTTCTATACTAAAGCAGGCTTCGAAATAAGAGTCACTGGTTCAAACCCTGAGTTGGCAAAGTACGCGGGGTTTAATGTAAGCAAAGTAATTGTACTGAGTATGGCCTACAGCGGTGCACTAGCAGGGATAGCGGGTGGAGTCGAAGTTCTCGGGAACCTCCACTATCTTTTTGAAGGGATATCGATAGGCTTGGGTTACACCTCGATAATAGTATCGCTGGTTGCCAGAGATCACCCTCTAGGTGTAATAGCTGCCTCAATAATGTTCGGTACGATTTACAGCGGCTCCTCCTTCCTCCAGACTGCTACCCATCTCACATACACGTTCTCTAAGGCTCTAGAAGGGTTGATCTACTTGTTCGTCCTAGTAACCACTCTCTTCGCATTCTACGAGATAAAGCTGGTGAAGGTGAAGTAGATGAGTCTCGAGAAAGTTATAACTTCTGTTATTTC
Source organism: Thermogladius sp. (assembly GCA_022759365.1). GTDB lineage: Archaea > Thermoproteota > Thermoprotei_A > Sulfolobales > Desulfurococcaceae > Thermogladius. Next base: position 4,346 of record JAEMPJ010000010.1, read on the forward strand.
CCTCGGAATTACTCTTACCACACCTCTGGCTATAGCAGGGATTGGGGAGGTCATTAGCGAGAGATCCGGGGTTATAAATCTCGGGATAGATGGAATCATGCTCCTAGGAGCGTTCCTAGGCTTTCACGCATCGCTGGTAACAGGCAATATTTACATCGGCTATTTAGCAGGGTTGGCAGTAGGATTACTAATGGGGCTAATACTAGCGGTTTTCTCCGTGTCGCTTAAATTAAACCAGGCGATAACGGGAATGGGCTTGTACTTCCTCGGCTTCGGGTTATCCGACTTCTTCTACAGGACAATATACGGGGAGAGGGAGGTATACTTGTCAGCTCCTTCGCCAATAAGTATACCCATTATCTCGAATATCCCTGTGGTAGGCCCATCACTATTCCAACAACTAGACCTAGTATACTTCTCCTACATCCTCGTGATAGTTGCCTGGCTATTGATCGAGAGGACTAGAATCGGGTTGTGGATTAGAAGCGTGGGAGAAAACCCGAAGGCAGCTGACGCAATGGGTATAAATGTGTCGCTGATCCAGTACATTGCCGTGTTAACTGGCTCTAGCTTAGCTGGGCTCGCAGGGGCGTTCCTGAGCATTGGGATAACCCAGGTCTTCTATGAGAATTTGACCTATGGCATAGGTTTCATAGCGATCGGCCTAGTCTACTTTGGTAAGTGGAGTCCTCTAAGAACCTACTTGGGAGCACTTATATTCGGCTTATCGTGGTCTACTGCGATATCGACGCAAAGCTACTTCAACGCGATCGGTAGAGCAGACTTAGTCTACTTCCTACTAGCTATACCATACATTATAATCACAATAGCTCTCGTCATCGTCTCCAGGCAGGCGAGAGGGCCTAAGTGGCTTGGTAAACCATATCTAAGAGAGTAGCGTGCTTCCCTGTAAATGTGTTTATAAAAACCTCC
>JAEMPJ010000061.1 GCA_022759365.1 Thermogladius sp.
TAGCTTGTGAACAAAGTTTTTGGCAAATCAAGGTGGGGTTCTGAGCACTATTGCTGTAGGCTGGGACAGGTGGTGCCTGGTTTAAACTGTTGGAGGGGCTTATGAGACCCGGATCGTTCCCCGAGGGCTAAGAAAGCAGTGCTCTAGCTGACCCCCTGTCTGGGAGTGTGTGCCGGTGGGCACCGTAGATGGTGGAACAACCCTGGAGTAGACTGGGTGGGGGTGCGTGGAGGGAGTGTCTGCCTAGGCGCTAGGCTTTAAGCTTCTTCGCAAGGTTATCCGCTATCTCTCTCGTCTTCACAACCCCGGTTAAACCTATTTTCCTCGCTAGCACAGCTGACTGAAGCGGGTTGAACCCGTGCTCGATGAGCCAGTCTACATCCGATAATACTTGCTCTGTCCTACCTACCCGTATGATCCTGCCTTTCTCGAGTACCGCAACTCTATCAGCGACCTCGCTGATCAGCTGGAGGTCGTGGGCTACGAGTACCACGCTCCCCCCTTCCTCCACGTATTTCCTAAGAGACGAGAGTATCTGGAGGCTCCTCTTGTAGTCGAGGCCTGAGAAAGGCTCGTCGAGTACTAGGACAGCGGGTTTAAGGGCTAGGATAGTGGCTATGGCGAGCCTGTGTTTCTCACCGAAGCTCAGGAGGTGGGGTGATAGGTCGAGGGGCTTATTGAGGTCCACTACTCTGAGAGCCCATTTAACTCTCTCCTCAATCTCCTCCCTTCTTAAGCCAGCCCTCCTCAACGCTATAGTCATCTCCTCCCATATCGTGCTTGTGAAGAACTGGGCCTCCGGGTTCTGGTGGACTAGGCCTACGATCCTGGAGAGCCTGGAGGTGGGAACCCTCCTCGTGTCTGAACCCAGCACTCTGACAAACCCTCTCTTAGGCTTGAGCAACCCGTTGAAGTGCTTCACGAGAGTCGTCTTGCCTACACCGCTGTGCCCTATAACCGCTATGACCTCACCGCGCCTCACGTCAAAGTCTACTCCCTGGAGAACCCACGGCTGGTCCTTAACGTACTTAAACCAGACATCCCTAGCCTCAATCACTATTTCGCCGCCCTCCCCTATACTTGGTGGAGGGGTAGCCTCTTCTTGAGTAGCTGGCTTCTCCGAGACCGCGCTACCTAGATATCTCAAGGCCTCGTCAGTGGTTATTGGAACACTGTTGTTTGAGGCCCCTAACGCATCGTTCAAATAGTAGAAGATCTCTGAGACCTGCGGAGGCCTAATACCTGTTTTCAACACGAGCTCCCTATTGGAGAACACGTCTTTGGGGCTACCCTCACCGACGATCCTGCCCTCGCTCATCACGAGGACTCGATCAGCGTGCTCTGCGATCCACTCAATCCTGTGCTCGACGACCAGGAGGGTCATCTTCGTCTCTTTCTTAATCTTTTCAACGAGATTCAAAACGTTCCTAGTACCCGGGTGGTCTAGCATGGAGGTGGGCTCGTCTAACACGAGTATCCTAGGCCTCATCGCCAGGACTGACGCGATGGCAAGCAGCTGTTTCTCGCCGGGGGACATCAACTGGGGTTGCTCGTACTCGCGCCCCTTGAAACCTATGAACTCCAATATCTCGTTGACTCTCGAAGCAATCTCATCCCTACTCAGTCCCAGGTTCTCAAGCCCGAAGACTAGCTCCTCGATAACTGTTGGCATTAAAACCTGGATATCCGGGTTTTGGAATACGAAGGCTATATTCCGGGCGACCTCGTCGAGAGTCATCTCGCTGATATTCTTGCCGAAGATCTTAACAGAGCCTTTAGTGTTGCCTTTTATAATGCGGGGGGCCATACCAGCTAGAACGTAGAGGAGAGTTGACTTACCGCAACCAGAGGGGCCCATGATGACGGCTGTCTCACCCTCCCGTATCTTGAAGTCCACGTCTTTTAAAACCCAGTCGTTGCTGCCAACATACTTGAACCACAGGTGTTCTACCTCGATAGCATAGCTCATCTCATCTCACCACCGCGTAGTAGGTTGAAAACCCGGCTATTTTAAGGGCTATTATAAGCCCGTAGAATAAGACAAGTATTATTAGTGCGACAGTATCAGCTCTGCTCCATCTTAACGGGAAGAAGTAGGTTCTCTTCTTCGAGGCTCCGAAGCCACGGGCATACAGCACGATGCTTAAATCCCAGACGTAGCTCATCATCCTTATAATCACTGGGACGAAGACTGAAACAGAGTAGACTATCCTCTTAACAGGGTTCTTCGAATCCACCTCGATCCCCCTGGACTTCTGGACATCGAAGACGTTTCTAAACTCGTTGAACGTAGCTGGCAGGAGCCCTAGTGCCAGCGTGAACATGAACAAGAACTTGTAGGGGAAACCTATTTTGACAAGGGCCTCCTGCAGATCATACATCCTTGTCGTCGTGATCAAGAGTAGGAACATAGTTATAGGATTTACTATGAGGAAGAACTTACCCGTACCCACGAGGAGGCCTACGTCTGTTAACCTTATGTTCGCGAGGGGGACAACCCCGATCACAACCCCTTCATCCTGGTACATGGCGGCCCAAACGAGGACGGTTATTATCAAGAAGACAATACTATAGGCGATTATCAGGATAGCTCTCTTAATAGGGATCTTAGCAAGAATGAGGCCGATAATAATCGAGATGTAGACGAAGACTGAGACAGAGCCATCCCACTGGGCGGCTATGCTAGCCGCGAGGACTAGTAGAAACCAGATGAGCTTCACCCTAGCGTCAAGCCTGTGTATGATAGACCTCCTCTCTACGTAAAGTCCTGTAAAAGCCATATTATACCACTAGTCTACACGGCGACTTAGGGTTTGGTTAACAGATTTAAGTTAGGGGATTTAATAATTTTTAGAGGTGTCTTAAACCAGCTTCTTCAAGTAGCCTCGACCGCTCTTCAACTACCTTCTCGAAAGTTTCCTCGACATCTATACTCTTGAATACGCCGTTGTGGTAAAGTATTCGCCCGTGTACAATAGTCATATATACGCTACCGCTATTAACATTCATTACTAAAGTCGAGTAGGGGTTGTCGTGTAAACCTACGAGCCTCGCCTTACTGGGTTTCAACACAAGTATGTCCGCGTATTTGCCTGGTTCAATACTTCCAACAACCCCCTTTAAACCCAGGCACTCAGCTGCTCTAATAGTAGCCATCTCTAGCAATTCTTTAGGAGTTAAAGCGTTTGGTTTCAGGTAGCGGCTTGACTGGGCGGCAACGGCGAGCTTCATCTGCTTGAAAATCGATAAGTCTCCATCTGTCACAGGCCCGTCGGTTGCTAATGAAACATTTACTTTTCTATCCAGGAGCTCCCTAACCCTGGCAATCCCCTGCCCCCAGCTCATTATAGTGAAAGGAGAGTATGCTATACAGGGCTTGTACCTCGATACCACCTCGACATCTTCATCGCTTAGATAAGTTGCGTGGGCTAGGAGAGGATTCAGTTTTAATAGCCCTATTTCCTGGGCTAACCTAGCTGGACTAGTGTTGTACCTCCTGGAAATATATTCAATTTCGTGGAGGGATTCGGAGAAATGCATGTGGATTCTTAACCCTGTGGATTCAGAGAGCTCGGCAGATCTTCTAAGGGTGTCCAGGGAGCAGGAGTAGAGGGAGTGGACACCTATCATACCCGAAATCCTTTTATCGCCTCCAGTTTTGTATCTAAGCGCGAAGTTGAGAGAGTCCTCGAGAGAGTGCTTGGGAGCGTAGTCGCTTAGCTCTATAACCGTCTTTGCTAAAACAGCCCGTACACCAGTTTCTTCTACTGCTTTCGCAACCTCCTCCTCGTAGAAGTAGTGGTCTGCGAAGGTTGTTACACCGTTCTCTAGTAAGAGGGCTATAGCCAGCTTCGAGGCTACGTACACTTGACGAGGTTTAAGAATGCTTTCAAGCAACCATATAGTCCTCAACCAGTCGAAGCCTGTTAAGCCGGCTCCAGCACCCTGTAGGATGATCATGGGTATATGGGTATGCGTGTTTATTAAACCTGGTAGAATAATGAAACCACTCCCTCCATATAGCTCGTCGCAGAAATATTTATCTTTGTTCTCGTATTCATCAACCGCTTCTATTTTACCCCGATTATCATCCACGACAACAAGGCCATCCCTTATCACTTCCTCGCGAGAATTCAATGTCACCGTAAAACCTCGTAGACAAATATTCGTAACCCTCACCCGAGGGGTGTAATAGATGCGGAGTAGAAAAAAGTTTTAGAGGTAGAAAGGGCTGTTACTTGAACTCCACTCTATCAGACCAGTGTAGTCCTCGTGCTTTAATAGGTGGGTAGAGTATGTAGCCGAGTATCGGCGACACTATTGCTGTTATGAAGGCGTTATTGAAGATCACCCAGGGAGCGAAGAAGCCCCAGACAAACTGGCTCGGCAACCCTATGACGGGACTCAAGGCGTCCAGCCACCATGATATGTAGAGCGAGCTCCATATGCTGGCTACAATCACACCCCACACGTAGAACTCCACTATACTTCTAGGCGTTCTAAACGTCTGGTCTCTCATCAGCTTGTAGGGCACGTAAGCTATAATGAAGTTGCCGATGAAGCCCCCAATACTGCCGACGCTGAGATACCCTGAGAGAGCATCGGCAATAAAGTTCCCTATAGCCGTACCCAGCGCGCCCGGTATTCCAAAGAGGACTCCGAAGAGTGGTGCTAAAGCGTTGGCTGGTCTAATCCAAGTGAAACCAGGTATGATCGGGATGCCGCCGGTCGCCGCTAGAGCACCACCGTACACCGCCGCTGTCAAAGCTACTATTGACACATCAACAGGATCCCACCTTATCACTTGCCTAACAAGTCTACCTCCACGTATTGTCCAGCCTAGTAGCTCCATGAAGAAGAGGACTGTCCCTAAAACCCAGAGTATTCCTCCGATAATGAACCAGGTTGTTCTCCCAAGTAGCACGAACGGCTGTGTTATAAGCCATTGCGACGGGTTTCCAAGACCCTTGGTTATAATATCGATGCCTATGTAGAGCAGGAATGCTATGAATAAAGCCGCTATAACAAATGTCACAGCCCACAAGGCTGTGGAGGTCTTGCCACTACTCACGGCTCCCACCTCACTTCTTTGCTTGACTCAAATACTTCTTAATGTAAATTATGCTTATTGCGGTACCTACTATTAATATTATTATTCCGATCACGTTCAACAGTATACTGCCCGACCCGTACAGCTTTGCGGC
>JAEMPJ010000023.1 GCA_022759365.1 Thermogladius sp.
CGTGGCGTCAAGATACGTTTATTGAACAGGTTTTGATATAGCGTGTAAGTGTGTTTATATACCACGAGTAGGCGTGAAATAAGTATCAAAGGGTGGTGTAATGAAGGGGATCTCCCGCACAGTTATAGCTGTAACTGTAATAATCGTGGTGTTAATAGCTGGCCTAGGAGCATGGTTTTACATTAAGAGTCAGCAGGCCCCTACAACCACTACTACTACAACCACTAGCCCCGCCCACAAGTATGCTATAGCTGTAGTCTACGATATAGGTGGTAGAGGAGACTTAAGCTTCAACGACATGGCTTACCTGGGTGCTATGAGGGCTAAGCAGGAGCTAGGCGTCGACGTCACTGAGGTCCAGAGCGTTACAGAACAGGACTATCTACCAAACCTGAGGACGCTTGCCAGCAGCGGTAAATATGTGGTCATTATAGCGATCGGGTTCCTAATGGCTTCAGCAGTAGACACCGTGGCGAAGGAGTACCCCAACCAGCTGTTCGCGATCATAGACGCCCAGGTCAACGAGCCAAACGTCCTGAGCGTGCTCTTCAAGGAGCATGAGGGGAGTGCTCTAGTTGGAGCTCTCGCAGGGATGGTAGCCCACTACTACAACTGCTCGGCTGTGGGAGTCGTCCTGGGGATGGAGATACCTGTCCTCTACAAGTTCGAGGCAGGCTACTACTGGGGTATAAGGTACGGTGAGCAGATATACGCGCAGCAGACAGGACAACCCGTCACGCCGTTGAAAATATTCTACACGTACACCGGATCTTTCAACGACGTCGGCAAGGGCAGGACAGCCACAGAGGCCCAGCTGGCGCAGGGGGCCTGCGTGGTCTATAATGTCGCTGGCGCAACAGGGTTGGGGATAATACAGGCGGTTCAAGCGGCCGGGCAGAGTGCTGGAAAGCAGTTCGGCCCGCCCTTCGCGATAGGTGTTGACAGCGACCAGGACTGGATCGCACCGGGCTTCGTGATCGCGAGCATGGAGAAGAGGGTTGACGTAGGTGTCTTCGAGGCCGTTAAAAGGGCTATCGACTACAAGGAGGGTAGGGTAGCCCAGTTCGGCGGCGTCCTAGAACTGGGGTTAAGCGTGGGAGGCGTCAACATAAGTAGCGTAGATGACCTCCAGACCTTCCTGCAGATAGCAGCTCAAGCGGGTAAGCAGGTTAACGCCACTGAGATCATTCAGAAAGTCCAGGCTATGAGAAGCCAGATCCCAAGCTGGATATGGGATGCTGTAGGCAATCTGAGAAGCCAGCTGATAAACAACCCCTCGGGTGTGAAAGCCGGCAACTTGACGTTCGCGGACATAGAGAACATGGTTCCATTCGACGCGAGTAAGATAGGCCAGGTTAGGCAGGCGCTCAACGTAGGCTAGTCTCACCAGATAAACATGTTTTTTACCCATCCACTCAATTCCTGGATCCCATACGGCTAGGGGTGGTTTTCTGCCTGTCGAGAACATTGTTGAAATGAAGGGTATTGTGAAGGTCTACCCTGACGGGACAGTGGCTTTGAGGGGCGTTGACTTCCACCTCAGGAAAGGCGAGATCCACGGGTTGCTCGGCGAGAACGGTGCGGGCAAGACAACGTTGATGAAGATACTCGCAGGGGTTCTCAAGCCCACTAGAGGCGTGATCGAAGTCAATGGCAGGAGGGTAGTCTTCACCAGCCCCAGCGACGCTCTTAAACTCGGTATAGGAATGGTGGCGCAGTACCCCGCCCTAGTCCCTGTCTTCACTGCCAGCGAGAACATCTTCCTCGGGTTGAGCAGGAGGATGGTCAGCAGGGAGAGGCTCGTGAAGTTGATGAATGAGACAGGGCTTAAAGTGGAACTCGATGCGGTTGCAGAATCCCTGCCGATGGGCGTTAGACAGAAGATCGAGGTTCTTAAAATGCTGTATAGAGGGGTCAGAGTCCTCATCTTAGACGAGCCCACAACCAACCTTACCCCTGTCGAGACAGAGGAGTTGTTCGCGACGTTGAAGAAGCTGAGAGACCAGGGCGTTTCAATAGTCTTCATCTCACACAAGTTGAAGGAAGTCCTCTCTATAACGGACAGGATCACAGTATTGAGGAGGGGGGTTGTGGCGGGTGTTGTGGAGACTAGTAGGACAAACCCTGAGGAGTTGGCTAAGCTGATGGTGGGTAGGGAGGTTCTCTTCGAGATAAAGAAGAAGCCAGTGAAGCCTGGAGGAGAGGTTCTCGCTGTGGAGGATCTATGGGTTAGGGGTGACAGTGGGGAGTGGGCTGTCAGAGGCGTAAGCCTAGCTGTGAGAAAAGGCGAGATCTTCGGGGTAGCGGGTGTTGAGGGGAATGGGCAGAAAGAGCTTGTTGAAGCCGTAACTGGTTTGAGGAGGGTTGAGAAGGGCAGAGTAGTGTTTCTAGGCCGCGACGTAACAAACAGGGGTCCCCAGGAACTATACAAGCTGGGGTTATCTCACATACCGGAGGATAGGGTTGCCATGGGGCTTATTGTAAATATGAGTATCATAGAGAACGCTATTCTAGGCTTGCACTGGAGTAGGGAGTTCGTTAACAGTTTTGGTGTTTTCAAGAATAAGAGGATAGTAGAGCACGCGTTAAAGCTCGTAAAGGAGTATGAGATAGTTGCGGGTAATTTAAACAGCCCAGCAAGGAGCCTCAGCGGCGGGAACCAGCAGAGGCTAGTGCTGGCCAGAGAGCTCTCTAAAAACCCATCCCTGATAGTGGCCGCGAACCCGACGAGAGGCCTCGACGTAGCCTCAACCGAGTACATCAGGAGGAAGCTGGTTGATTTAAGGGATCAAGGTAAAGCAATCCTGCTGGTTTCAGCAGACTTGGATGAGATCTTGGAATTAAGCGATAGAATAGCCGTGATGTACGAGGGGAGGTTCATGGGAGTACTGGATTCAAAGGAGGCTGATGTAAGGCTGATCGGATTGATGATGGGTGGTTACACCCTGGAGCAGGCTAGAGGGATGAGGGGTGTTGAAAATGCTTGACGGCAGGCTTAAGGAATACTTAACCGGTTTCGCCGAGGTCGTGGTGGCTATAGTAGCTGGCATGCTTATCGGAGGGCTTGTGATGGTGATCGGCGGCTACAATCCAGTGGACGCCTACTACCAATTATTCGTGCCCTCGCTGACGACAGGGTACGGTTTGGAGATGACGCTGAGCTTCGCCACCCCAATCATCCTGACGGCTCTAACCTTCGCGGTGGGTGTTAGAGCCGGGTTGTTCAATATAGGGGCAGAGGGGCAAATGTACATGGGGGCGCTGGGCGCAGTAATCTTCGGGGCGATAACACTCCCTTCAATACTGTACCTCCCCTTGGAGTTTATCGTGGCGGCTGTGCTGGGGATGATCTGGGGTGTTATAGCAGGTATTCTGAAAGCCTATAGGGGTGTAAACGAGGTTGTATCCACTATAATGTTGAACTGGATAGCCTACTGGATAGTCGAGAGTATGAGGGTATACGTGATACCCAACCCTGTAGACGCGTCTAAAACAGTCTCAGTACCCCCGGCTGGGAGGCTGCCCCTTCTCGTCGAGGGCACGGAGCTCTCAGCCGCTATCATCATATCCATACTCGTGCTCATCTTCACGTACTTCCTGCTGTGGAAGACGGCTATAGGCTACGAGATCAGGGCTGTCGGCTACAATCCTCTCGCATCGAGATATGCTGGAATAAACGTGAGGAGGGTAGCCCTCTACTCGTTTATAATAGGCGGCTTCACCGCTGGGATAGCTGGCTTCTGCGAGGTCGCCGGCAGGCCGCCCTCCTACGCTATAACAACCGGGTTAAGCAACCTGATGGGTCTAGGCTTCGACGGGTTGACTGTTTCCCTTATAGGCTACAACCACCCTATAGGTATCTTGCTGGCCTCGATTTTTATAGGGGCTATGAAAGCCGGCTCAAGGAACATGCAGATCTACGCACGGGTGCCTTTGGAGATGGTTCAAACCGTTCAAGGACTTATAATAATCGCGTTATCGATCCCAGGGCTCCTTAGGATCATATCGAGGAGAATAGGTGGTGTAAGATGAACTGGTCTATGATATGGCAACTGTTCGTTCAGACCCTTGATGCTTCAACACCACTACTACTAGCGGCTACAGGCGAGATAATAGGCGAGAGCGCTGGGATCGCCAACATTGGTTTAGAAGGGATCATGCTTATATCAGCCTTCACCGCTGTCTACGCTGACAGTGCCTTCGCGAGCCCTCTCCTCGGGGTTTTAGCCGGCTTAGCAACAGGCCTACTGCTAGGGGTGGTACACGGGTATATATCAGCTTACATGAAGGGCAATCAAATAATCACGGGCACTGGTGTAAACCTGTTTGCGGCTGGGTTCGTGGCCTACTCGATAATAGCGTTCTTCCACGTAGCAGGCTACTACACGATAGACCTGTCTCTCACAGTCCCAAAGATCTACGGCGTGTCCCCGATAGCGATCTCATCACTTGTAATAGCGGTTCTAGCCTACTACCTGCTCTTCAAGACGCAGATAGGCCTGGCCATAAGAGCCTGCGGCGAGAACCCGGAGGCCGCGGACTCTGTGGGTGTTAGAGTCGAGCTGGTTCAAACACTGACCTCATCTATCGCGGGCTTGCTTACAGGTTTAGCCGGCGCTTTCCTGAGCATAGACTGGAACGCGAGCATAACCAAGCAGATGTCGGCTGGGAGGGGTTTCATAGCTTTGGCAACCGTCAACTTCGCAAACTGGAACCCTCTGCTCGGGATAGCGGGGAGCTTCCTCTTCGGGTTCTTCTGGGTGTTGGGCGAGTGGATTAAAAGCATCGGCTGGCTCAAGCAATTGATACCAGTAGACTTGTTCAACACGATACCATACCTTGCGACACTCGTGGTAGTGGCGGGCTTGATAGGTAGGTCTAGACCGCCCAAGTACGTTGGAGTGCCCTATAAAAGGGAGTGAGGAGGCTACTATACCTGTTTTTTAATGAGATCAAGCAGGCAAAGCACCCCTGGTGGTTTAAGTGGGGAGAGAGTTCCCCGAGCACGCGGTAGCCTCAGTGGGCGCGGTTGTTGTAAGGGGTAGCG
>JAEMPJ010000031.1:0-2141 GCA_022759365.1 Thermogladius sp.
ACCAAGCTCTTCCAGCACATCTCTTAGATAGGGGATAGCGTAGTTCATAACCACTCCTCTTAAGAGTACTGTTTTCAAAGTGATCCTCGCATCCTGAGAGGAGTCTCGAAGTACTTCCGCGAACTTGACCCCCTCGAGAGTCTTCTCGAGGCAGAGCTCTCCTCTAACTCTAACTCTCGCGATCGGCTCTGCGACGCGGTAGCCTCCAGCTTCCTGGGCTTCAAGTATCACAGTGAACTCGCCTGCTCTTCCAATCACTAAGTCAAGCGTGAAGCTGGAGGGGGTTTTCACCTCAACGTCCTCGGGGGCTATGACCCTGCCGGCTTCATCGACTGCCCTCGCCTCAACCCTTACAGCAAACACTTCCTCCGCATCCACACTTCCACTAATCCTAAGCAACGCCCTCTGATCAGCCTCAAACTCTAGTGGCGTCCCCGTGTACGCGGTCTCGTTGATTTTAATACCCCTCAGGTAGAAGACCCTCTTAGGCGTCTCCACCTCCAGGACAACTGGGTACTTGGAGAGCGCCTCTACTTTCTCTAGATCGCTCTTCAACCCAGCGAGAAACACCTTGAACTCCTCCTTTTTTCCATCCGGTAAATAGACAACAAGCTTTCTCACAACTCTCTCCCCTGGCCTCACCTGCTCTTGTTGGAGGAGGCTGTCAATGTATCTTCCTATTATAAGCTTGGGCGATACGACCTCGAGGTTCGATAGGCTAACTCCATGTAGTTGCAGGAACCCCTCTACGTCTCTATCCCAGTCGTTGAGACGGCCATCCCTCCTAAACCTTGTCTGATAGTACTGGGTGGCTTCTTCACGCGTGTAGGGGTGTTTCAACCAGACTATGGTTTCACCGCTCTTAAACGCGATCTCGTTGTTTTCGTACGCTGACTTCAACGCCTCCTTGAAGTCGTTGAAGCTTGTGAGGTGGGGCTTCACCTTCTCGGAAGTTAAGAGTTGATCCCATAGAGATGCCACGCTTATCGGCTTCTTAATCGACCTATCCACCTCACTCCAAATCTCTTTCCAGTCGCTTAGCTGGTTGTAAACGTCTAGCCAAGTCCAGGAAGTTAAGACCCCGCGTTTCTCCAATGTCTCCTCCACAAGTTTTGCCAGGTTCGATAAGTCCTTCACCTCCTCCTCTACGGGTCTCAGGTTTATGGTGTAAACCAGCCTCTGCTTGCCTAAGACGGCTGTCGTCAGGGCCGAATATATCCCGAGCACGATCAGCTTTTCAGCGTCTCCCTTCATCCTCTTCAACGAGTCTTCGACAAGCCTGTAGTTCTCCTCACCGAACTCGCTTCGCAGTAAATCCTTATTGGATAACACCTGGGTGATAACCCGGTAGAGCTTCAGGAGGCTCTTCAAGAACTCTCTGAGTGTGGGGGGCTCGGATCCTATTATCCCCTTAAAGTTGTCGGTCAATGTTAGACCCAGCTCGCGGGGGTTGAGGCTGTAATTAGGCTTCAACAAAACTATGTTGTTTCTCAAGAGGATTGTGGAGTCAAGGTCGCTGGGGGGCTCGGAGAGAGCCAGGTAGACGAACAGCATTGGGGCTTGACTAGAGGCCAGCTCACTCTTCAACTGGTCTTCTATCTCTCTAATTTTATCCGTCAATATGGGGATGACTTTTTTGATCTTCCTCCCCGGCCTGAAGGAGTCAGGGCTCGCGAAGGCCTGTTCTAGTGCCACCAGCGCGTCGTTGTCCGTTGATGACAGGTACCTGTCTCTAAGGAACTTCTGGATGTCGGGAACCAGAGCGTAGAAGACCCTGTTCTCCAGCTCAGTCATATAGGTGGAGGAGTTGAGGAGCTCGCTTAACGCGTTGAGGACATCGGCCGCCAAAACCCCCTCCATAGCGAGGGGGTCGTAGACCATTGCCGGTAGCTCCCTCGCCGTCGGGTAGATCTTCAACACTTCCCTCCCCCTGCTTCCACGCCCTGGGATAGTGTAAAGCCATACCGTCTCGGCAAGGGCCGCCTTGACCATTTCCGGATAATGTTGTCTATCTAATTCTCCTCCCCACAGCAGGGGGCCTAGGAGCTTTACGTGCCGTTCAACGTCCTGCTCGTATATCCTGAGTAGCTCGCTCTGTAGCTGTGAGAACATTCCCCTAAGTAGCTCGGTTCTAAACTCTA
>JAEMPJ010000031.1:2241-4701 GCA_022759365.1 Thermogladius sp.
AGCTCGCTCTGTAGCTGTGAGAACATTCCCCTAAGTAGCTCGGTTCTAAACTCTATCCTCTCAAGCGGTATAGCCCATGTAGTTATAAGTGAAATCGGCGGGTCTCTACCTATCTTCTGTTTCTTATCATATATGTGTTTTACCACTCTGCCTACGTATGCGAGAAGGTATCTTGTCAACCCTAGCTCTGGGTTTGAGGCTGCTATCTGTACTAGAATATCTATTAGTGCTGGATGGAATGGGTAGTAGTTGCCTATTTTAGTTGTGAATGAAGAGACATCACCGTATCTAGAGGCGACGGAGGCCGCGAATGTCTGGTCTCTCTCCGCCTTCTCCTTAACCACTCTCCCTATCAGGTCTGAGGCTTCTCTGGCCTTCTGGGAGTCTGCGTCTTCGAAGAGCCTTTTCTTGAAGACTTCCACGACATCCTTCCTAAACTCTAGCGGAGGTATGTACTCGTGTCCAACCCGAGTGAGCATACCGTTTATTTCCTCGACATACTCTGGTTTCTGTATGCCCGGCACGAGTTTTCCCTGAGAGTACTCCGCTGGTAGTGTTATTACTAGGACAGCCCCGGGTGTTTCGCTGACTGCTTGAGCGAGGTTTCTGATAAACGAGAGGTATGACTCCTTGTAGCCTTTGTGCCTGGAGTCCAGCCTTACTGCGAGCTCCATATACTCGGCTGCCTCATCGAAGAGTATTAGAACGCTTTTACCATGGAGGATTTTCCTCAACTCGTCTACTCTGGGCGCGTAGAAGTTTACATCGCTCGTCTCTACTTCCTTGTATGATCCGAGGAGGTATGCTAGGAGGCCCCACGGTGTATGGATTTTCACTCCATCAATCTCCAACGGGCTGTCGGGCGAGGGCGCAAGCGTCCTCGTGTCACCTACTATGGCAACCACGTGGATCCGCCCGTACCTCTCCTGTATGACGCGGAGCGCGTGTCTCAACGCGTGTTTGAGTCTAACCTCCCTGTCCTCTACCTGCTTTAAGACCTCCGGTAGACCGCCCTTGTTGAAGAGTTTCGCGAAGTGGTATATCGTGGCTAGGAGGTGTGTCTTCCCGCCCCCGATGTGGCTGGGGATGATGTACACGCGGGCGGTGACGGGAACTGAGCTACCCTTCTCATCTAGGTAGACAGAGGACACCCCTGCGAGGGCCCCAAACACTTTAATCAGCACTTGCTTCATGGGGTCGCTGAAGTAAGTTCGCCTCAGGAACTCGCTGGGGTCGTAAAGCGGGTTCGGCTTCAGCGGCGGTAGCTCGGAGAGCCTGCCCCTCAACTCATTATAAACATAGATGTCCGCGAGGTTGACTGCTTCTACTACTTCCCCTTCCAATACCTCCTGCCTGGGAGTTAAAACGCTAGTGAAAGGCCTAACGCTTTGCGAAGTCAAGGAGGTTCACCCCCCTCCTAGGGGTGGAGCCTGAGAGGTTGAGGTAGTCGAGGACACGCCTCGCCAGCTCGGCCTCAGGGTCTCCTTCAAGTGTGGAGAGGGCTTTAGCCAGCTCAACAGCCTCCGAGGTCAGGGATGGGTTTGCCGCGTAAATCTTCTCGTAGTATTTAGCGAACACATCCCTGGGCTTGAGGGAGTAGAGCATAAGTGCGTGGAGCGCGTGGACGGGGCTCTTAAAGCTAGCCGGGTTGTCCGGGTTAACCCCGTGGAGCCTCAACACTTGTCCTACCTCGAGCTCGTCATCGCTCCTGCTCGCCTCAACAAGCATATAGGTCTTCCTGCTGGAGACCTCTGTCTCCTCCTCTCTTCCATAAGCCTTCAACACGCCTCTCCTGACAAAATCATCCAGGGCTTTCTCCTTCTCAGCACCTAAGCCATAGCTCAAGAGTATTAGGTCGCTACTGCTCGCGAGCCTACGGCCCTCCTCGCCGCGCGGGAAGACTTTTTTGACGAGCAGGTAGAATATGGAGTCCCTGTGGGTGAGTGCGGCGCCAGCCTCCCTGGCGTACGCCCTAGCCAGTATCTCGGATGCGAGTCTCGCTATCTCGTCGGAGGTGAGAGGCCTGCCGGCTTTAACAGGCCTCCCACCCCTCGCGATCAATCCTAGCACCCTAGCGTAGGCCATGACATATACTGTTACTCCATGGAGCTCTGAAACAACCCCGTTACCCGCCTTGGCGAGAGCCTCCTCAACCTCCCTGAGCGCTTTAGCGGCCTCCTCGACAAGCCTCTCGTAGCTGGTGGATACGTCCAAGGGTTCGCCGGGGGTACCCTTCCTCCACGCCACTACTATGCTGGCAGTGATAGCCGCTTTACCCCTCGCTACAACGCTCTCCTCGCTCTCTGTTACGACAGGGAAGGCTACGACGGGGTGTAGGCCGTTTGTTAGACCAGCCTCCAAGAGGGCGCTCCAAGCCTCAGGCGAGCTCTGCGCGAAGTATGTCACGAGAATCCCGTCGTCGCTGAGCCTCTCGGCCATTGCTTTAAAGCTCTTCTTCAG
>JAEMPJ010000027.1 GCA_022759365.1 Thermogladius sp.
TGCTCATAACCCAGGCTGGCGCGTATGGTGGCAACTATAACAAGGGCTTCATGGAGAGATATATCCTGGATGAGGCAGGGTATGCCTCTTTGCGTCAGCGTTGACAGAAGGGTTGCCGGGGATCTCATACGTCTACTCAGAGCCAGGGGCTTCCTTAGAAGGGATTTGAAGATATCGAGGGTTGAAACCAGGGTTTTAATACCGATCGAAGAATCGGGCGTTGAATACTTGAAGGGTCTTCTTAGCGGGGTTGAGCACGAGCTAGTGGAGTGTAACCCTCCAGCCGTTGCGAGAAGAACCTTCGACTACATCCCATCCTACGACGTTATAGGTGATGTGGCTATTGTTAGAAGCAGGATATTAGAGTCCATCAGCGGGGAAGAGGTCGTCTCAACTCTCAAGACGATTCACCCAGGCTTGAAAAGCATCTACGTGGTCGAGGAGACGGTCGGCGAGTATAGGACTATGGTTCTGAGACATTTATGGGGTGAGAAAAAAGAGTACGCTGAGGCCAGGGAGTATGGTTTAATCTTTAGAGTCCCTTTGGGTAGAGCATACTATAACCCTAGGCTGGCTGAAGAGCATCACAGGATAGCTGAGGTCACGAGGGACGGCGAGGTCGTCCTAGATATGTTCTGCGGTGTAGGAGGCTTCTCGATCCACATAGCCTCACTTAGAGATGCATTCGTGGTCGCCAACGACAAGAACCCGGAGGCTTATAAGCATGTTGTCATCAACATAAAGCTTAACTCGAGGAGGCTTAAGGGCGTCGTCTACCCCTTGAACCATGACGCCCTAAACCTCCCGAATATTATCGAGGAGGAGGTATTCGATAGAATTATCGCGAATAACCCTACGAGGAGCCTCGATTTCACGCCTGTGTACAGGCATCTTTTGAGGAGGGGAGGGGTTCTCCACTTGTATGTCTTATCTAACGACATCTCGACTACCTACGATATTATTCAAGAGAAGTTGAGTGATTTCAGTATTGAGGGTCATAAGCTGGTTCTAGAGCATAGCCCGCGAACCGGTGTTTTCAGGGTAGACCTCGTCAAGCGTTAACACCGCAAGCTCTACTGTGAGGCTCCCCCCTCTCCTCAGGTATTCCACGAGAGACCTATCCAGGTCTCCCGCCGCCTTGTTAGCTCTGACACCTATTGTAGCCGGCTCGATGAAACTGCTCTTCCTAATTATTATCCTCCTATCGTCGCCGAAGACCAGGCCTGGGTGCCCCTGTGCTAGTATTACCTCGCTTAAATCACCAGCCAGAAGCCTCACAACTATCACGGAGTCGCGCCTCCTAGCGACTTCCTTGAACGAGTCGCTTAGATCGCGGGCCGCCTTGTCGGCTGAGACCCCTATTATGCAATCCCCTCTCTCCGTCAAGTAATCTTCTCTTGTCACCTCTATGGTTGTCCTATGAGAGGCCTTGATGTTGGGATGCCCGCGCGCCCTAATGATCTCAAGCGACCTCAAGACCCCAACCCCCATGAGATTTAAGGTATTTAGGCCGATTAAACCGAGAACTCTACAATGGGTTGCCTGTTGAACGAGGAGGATTTCTTCAGGGTTAGCAGAGAACGAGTTGTAGAGATGCTTGAGAGAGAAGGGTATTTGAGGAGTAGCCTCGTGAAGAAAGCCCTGCTCACTGTTCCACGCGAGCTTTTTGTACCGGAGAACTTGAGGAGGTACGCTTACTTCGACACACCCCTCCCCATCGGCTACGGGCAGACTATCAGCGCTATACACATGGTTGCTATAATGACCGAAGCCCTCGAACCCCTCCCCGGGTTGAAGGTGCTCGAGGTTGGAACAGGATCCGGTTACCAGGCAGCTGTTTTAGCGGAGATCGTTGCGAGGATGGATCCAGCCAAGAAAGGGCATGTCTACACAATCGAGAGGGTACCCGAGCTAGCCGAATTCGCGAAGCGCAACCTGGAACGGGCGGGCTACAAGGATTACGTGACGGTTATTGTAGGGGACGGGTCTAAGGGCTACCCGGATGAAGCCCCGTTCGACAGGATAATAGTGACGGCGGGGGCCCCCTCTGTGCCCAAGCCCCTCATCGAGCAACTAGACGTCAACGGGAGACTGGTCATACCTGTTGGAGATAGGTTCGTCCAGAGACTACTCATAGCCGAGAAGAAGCCGGGTGGAGAGCTCGATATGAAATGGGGGATTGAATGCGTCTTCGTCCCTCTCATCGGGGAGTACGGGTGGAGGGATGAATAAGAGGTTTTCAGCTTGACCTCTTAAACCACTGGTCTAAACCCACCTGCCTGCCTTTAATATGCTCCCTGTAGGCTTTTGTCAACCTCTCAAGAGCGTTCCTCACTCTCTCCTCGTTGAAGTCGTGCTCTTTGACCAAGACCTCGATAACGCTTTTCGCATCGGGCTCATGCCACTCCAGCTTGTACTCGGCTGTTACAGGGGGGTGTAGGAAGTAGTTTTTGATCTTCACTAGATCCACTTCTTCACGAGACTTCAAATACCCCTTCGGTATCTTCTCTATACCCCCGTAGGTTTTAATGAGAGTTAGAGCTGTTTTCGGCCCTATCCCCTCAAACCCCTCTGGATTATAGTCTGTTCCAAGCAGGATTCCTATGTCGATTAGTTGCTCCCTGGTTATCCCGAGTTTCTCCAGAAGCTTGTTCAACTCTATGAGCTCTGGCTTAACCTCAACGTAGGCATCCTTCTTGGGGAGCTTCCTCTTGCCACTTATTGTCAGATTTCTAATGAGCCTGGGTGAACCGAATAGAAGGCTGTCGTAATCCTGGCTAGCACTAGCGTAGGCATCCCCTCTCCTAACCATGAAGGCTGCCTGGGCCTCCCCTTCAGCAGGCGCTTGAACCCACGGTATCCCGGTCGCGTTAAGTAGCTTCTTCGCCTCTTCAACCATCTCGCTTGTCAGCGTGGAGGACATCATAGCGTACCTTCTAGCAGCCTCTAGATCCCCCTCACTAACAGCCTTCTCATACTTCTTAGCTGCCTCCTCTCTTAGAGCCCTCCTCCTCTCCAACTCCTTGGCTTTAAACTCAGGGGGGTTCCCGTCGAAGACATACACGGGCTTAATGCCTTCTTCAACGAGGTTAATGGTTCTATAAAACAGTCCGCTTAAATGGCTTGTGATACGGCCACTACTATCCATTAGGGGTGAGCCGTCTGGGCCTCTTATAGCTGCTAGGAACTGGTATAATGCGTTGTACCCGTCTATCACGATAACCTTGCCGCGGAGGGTTTTCAAATCTTCTATAACAAGCTTTGCCTCCGCGGGTATGAGGTCTTTTAGGTTAACACCCATTCAAGCGCATCCCATTGATGTATTTGAGCTCTCTCCTTAAATATTTGATCACTGGCTTGCCCCTAGAAGCTGGTTCATCATAGTCTTAGAGGGCCTTATTTTCATCTCCTTGCCGATGTGCTCTACTCTAATAAATCCATTTAATTCCAGTTTTATCAACGCCTGGTAGAGCTCCGGCTTTGAGATATCCATGTCATACCTCTTCTTGAGGATTTCGATTAACTCGCTTTCAAGTATCCCATCAGGCTTTGAGAGAACCTCCTCGATGACTACTCTGAAGAGGGGTGCTGTCCTCCAAAGGGTCTTCTTGCTCATGATACAACTACACCAAGTACGCTTTTTTCGACGTGTAGAAACCTTGACTAGATAGAGTACTACGGGAGTTATAAATTTGACTTAACGCCTACCCTTGACTGTCGAAGCCCTTTAAGTGGTATATCCCACAAATAGGGTTTTGCCTCACGTGTATACTAGCGGCGGGATGTATCCTCTGGGCAGTCTCTCCTTGGCCTTCTCGCCCCACTCAATGTAGAATTTCAACATTTCTTGGGTTATAGAGGGTTTAACCTTGTTTAACGCCTCATTGAAGTGCCTCATGTATATCTTCTCGGCTAACGGGTCTTCTCTTATAGCTATTAAAGCGGCCTCTCTGACAACGGCTTCTATGTCTGCGCCACTATAGTTCTCCGTCCTCCTTGCTAGGTCGTATAAGTCCACGTCATCTGCTAGAGGCATATTCCTCGTGTGGATCTTGAATATTTCAAGCCTCGAAGGCAGGTCTGGCGGTGGGACGAAGATCAGTTTATCAAACCTCCCCGGTCTAAGTAACGCTGGGTCTATGATATCCGGCCTGTTCGTCGCAGCTATTACAACAACGTTCTCTAATCTCTCTATACCATCCATCTCAGTCACAAGCTGGCTCACAACCCTGTCTGACACGCCTGATGAATCGTTGACGAGGCTTCTAGCAGGGGCTATCGCGTCGATCTCATCCATGAATATGACTGCCGGAGCGTACAACCTTGCTTTCCTGAATACTTCTCTAATTGCTTTCTCCGACTCCCCGACCCACTTGCTCAGGAT
>JAEMPJ010000057.1 GCA_022759365.1 Thermogladius sp.
GCTACTCTTCCCTTGTTATACCACTCCTCAAGGGCCTTAAGCTCTTCCCTCCTGTTTATTAGAGGTTTCATATTATAGTTTGGACTATAATAGTTTAAACTATAAATTTTTCTCAGCTTAAACCACGAGAGCTCCTCAGAGGTAACGGTCAACATTGCTAGAGACACAACGTATAAATTGCATGAGTTAATCAGATGAAAACTTCAAGTCTAGATAAGTTATGAGCACGACTTTAATGCACCGACACTCAATGGGCGGCCCGTTCTCTCAGCAACGAGTTGTGCAGAGCGACCTCAGCAACTCCACTGCGCTTAGGGCCGCGAGGTAGCTTGTCTTTGGGTTCTCCGGATGTGGGAGATTCTCGACCTTCACATATAGGGTGCCGGCGCGCGAGCGTGCCACGAACTCGTGAACGTTGTTGTGAACAGCTGGGTCGGCAACCATCTTGACCTTTACTGTGGCGCCTGATGCTAGTGCGAGCGACGCCGCGATGTTCAGCGTGCGTGGGAATGCCCTCACAGCCTCTTCTGCTGTTCCTTCGAAAACCACGAGTGGCTCCCTCACTCCTTCCAGGTTTAAACCCTTCTGTCTGACATATGGCTCGTCGGCAAGCTTTGAGGGGTGTTTGTGTGTTACAAGCTCGACGCTCTCTATCCCGACCAGCGACAGCGCCTTCAATGCGTCTAGCCCGCCTAGTGCTCCTGAAGGCACGTGGATCCGGCTCTTATACTTTGCTAGCAATGGGCGCACCTCAGGCCTTAGAAGCGCTCCGACGCTCATTACCACTAGCTCCTTCCCGGCGGCAAGTAGAGCCTCCGCGTACTGGATTACTGCCTCCTGACTGGCAGCTTCTACAACGATCTCGACACGTGGGTCGTTGGCAATCTCCTCAACACTGGTCGCAATAGTAGGCTTCTGATTCCTAAGGCTAGTGGCCAAGCGCTCGGCCCTGCTCTTGTCGGCGTCCATTACGTATAGCAACACGGCGTTTACTTGACCTTCGTCGATGGCTTTTGCGATTACGCTACCTATAGCTCCGCAACCGATCAGCGCGACTCCCCGCACTGCCCCGTCACCTCTATTACTTCAAGCGAGAGATCTATAGCCTTCGCCGAGTGAGTAAGAAGGCCCATGCTAATAACGTCGGGACCCGCCCTCACATACTCTTCCAAGTTCTCCAGGGTTATGCCTCCAGACACCTCAACAATCACGCGGTCTCTGAGCCCTGCTTTCTTGAGAGCTTCGATCGCCTCTCTTACATCTTGGACACTGAAGTTATCTAGCATTATGATATCTGCTCCCGCCTCAGCCGCCTCTAGGGCTTGCTTGGGGTTTGAGACCTCGACCTCTATCTTCGCCGCGAAGCTTGCCCTTGCACGTGCAGTTTCAACCGCGGTCCTGACTGATGGAAAGTACTTTAGGTGGTTATCTTTAATGAGCACCATGTCTGAGAGAGACAGCCTGTGGGTGTCTCCTCCTCCCGCTTCTACAGCCCGCTTCTCGAAGTACCTGAGACCGGGCAGTGTCTTCCTCGTAGCGGCAATCCTAACCGTCGGGTTTGCCCTTTTTGCTATTTGAACCGCCTTCCTTGTAGTGGTGGCAATCCCACACGTATGTGTAAGCAGGTTGAGTACGAGGCGCTCGACCTGAAGCAACTTTTTTAGGCTACCCTCAACTGTCATCAGCTCGCTACCCTTCTCGAAATGCTCCCCGCTACGAACGTTCAGCTTCACCTTGAAGCCCATCCTGTCCAAGAAGAGCGCAACCTCTTCTACACAAGCAGCTACGCCCGGTTCCTTCGCTATAATAGCCGCTTTACACTCGCAACTTTCAGGCAAAAGCTCGCTTGTCAAGTCCCAGAAGGGGATGTCCTCTGCTAGCCAGCTCAGCATCCGCTCTATTACTAGCTCCTCTGCCATGGCGCCTCCACCCCTAGCACCTCAAAGGTTCTTTTAACTGCCTCCCTGGCCCTCTCTGCCACCCTGGGGTCGATGCGGATTACCTCCCTGCCCTCGAGTATTGAGCGAGCAACCTTCTCGAGAGTGATCTTCTTCATATCTGTGCAAACAGCGTAGGGACTGGCTGGATAGGCCACGACGCCGAGTTTCGAAAACCTATAAAGGAGCCCTGTCTCGGTTGCCACGATGTACTCGTGTCCACCTAGCTCGCGGGCAACTCTCAACATCTGGCTCGTGCTTCCGATGTAGTCAGCCATAGCTCTCACCTCACGTGAACACTCGGGATGGACGAGTACCCTGGCATTGGGGTGCTCCAGCTTAGCCTTCTCCACATCCTCACGTGTAATTGCTAGGTGGGCGGGGCAGTGTCCGAAATCCGGCAAGGGAATAACCTCCTTACCTGTCTTCTCGGCCACGTACTCGGCCAGGTTCCTGTCGGGACCAAAGACAACCGTGTCTGCGTCTAGCTTGGATACGAGCTCTACTGCGTTTGCACTTGTGACCACGTAGTCAGAAAGTGCCTTAACCTCGGCAAGGCTGTTCACGTAAACAACAATGGGCGCCTTAGGGTATTTTTCCCTGAACTTTTTCACAATGTTGGGCGTCAGCATCGCAGCCATCGGGCACTTAGCTAACGGCTCAGGTTGCAAAACCACTTTTTCCGGGTTCAGGATTGCCACCTGCTCGGCCATAAAGTCCACGCCCGCGAATACTACTAGCTTTGTGTTCAGCTCGGTTGCCTTCAGCGAGAGCTCCAGGCTGTCTCCCACGAAGTCAGCCGCATCCTGAACCTCTGGCCTCTGATAGTTATGGGCTAGGAGCACTGCTCCCTTCTTTTCAAGGAGATCTCGGATTTTCTGGATAGTCAACATATCAGCGTCATGTTTAATAAGAAGCTTCTTTTTTATATGTTCCCGGCAAAAGTTGCAGGGTTCTTGGCCAAGGTGACGGCAATCCATGCCTCTCAAGGTCTTTATAGTATCATCAAATACCTCCCCCGAGGTGGCTGAGGTTAAGAAGCTCCTAGCATCCCGAGGCATGCTCGAGGTGAGAGATCCGGCTTTGGCTGACGTAGTTCTGGCGCTTGGGGACGATAGAACTTTTCTTGACGCTGTCCGACTGATGGGCGAAAGTGAAACCCCTATCCTTGGAGTCAGCGCAAGAGGCACCGGATACCTAACTTCTACAAGCATAGACGAGCTAGAGGCTACCCTCGAGGCTTTCGAGAGAAATGAACACGTGCAGGAGGAGTATACAAAGCTTAAGGGCGTCGTTGACGGGAAGGCGGTTCTCTACGCCTTGAACGAAATCGCGATCTTCCCCTCACGTACCGCTACATTGATGAGCTATGAGCTCCACGTGGACGGGGAATTTATATGGTCTGACAGGGCCGATGGAGTTCTTGTGGCAACCCCAATTGGATCAACGGCCTATGCGCTCTCAGCTGGCGGACCCGTGATTCTCGAAGAGGCGCAAGTGCTGGAGGTCGTGCCAGTAAACAGTGTGGACATCTCGAAGAGACCCCTAGTAGTGCCCGACTCTGCGACGGTTGAGCTGAGGGATTTGTCTAGCAGGTTCCCCTTGGAAGCCATAGCAGATGGCGGAGAACGTGTTAAAGTAAGAGAAAGCGTGGTCGTCGAGAAGGCGGAGACTCCGATACGCATCATCAAGCTTAAGTCGAAGGCATTGGTTAGGGAGGCCCTTATGGACAAAGTTGTCGGTGCTCATGAAATGCCGCCAAGCGCAAGGTTCATATTGAAGATGCTACAACTGAGGGGCCCTATGAGTGCCCGTGAGCTCACTGAAGAGACGGGGCTCCCAGAGAGGACTGTCAGGCATGCTCTCGCCGAGCTACTACGCAGGAACCTGGTTAGGAGAGTTATAAACTCCAGGGATGCACGGCAGGTCTACTATGAGGTTGTGGGATAACCTGTGGCAGGAGTTTGATACAATCGAATAAGAAACATTCAGCTAGGTAGACCTCTGTTACCCTTTTTTGGCAATTTAATGTTCTACTTCCTCTTGATAAGGTCTAGTATTTTCTTTAAATCAAGGTCTAAGAGAGAAGTTGTTCACAGTTTCGATTCATCTCTCCACCCATCTATTTTTCGTGCATTATCATACTTTTCTCAGCATTTGATGCTGTTTTTAGGTTCGGGCTACTCCTGTTATAACGATTTCTAGCCCTACTCCCCCGTCGCCGTATTTGTCCCTGTAGCTGTTT
>JAEMPJ010000028.1 GCA_022759365.1 Thermogladius sp.
CCCGCTACGTCGTTATCCTAGAGCTCTCTAATG
Organism: Thermogladius sp.; assembly: GCA_022759365.1. Taxonomy (GTDB): domain Archaea; phylum Thermoproteota; class Thermoprotei_A; order Sulfolobales; family Desulfurococcaceae; genus Thermogladius. Next base: position 34 of record JAEMPJ010000028.1, read on the forward strand.
TCTGGGTCTTTACCCAGCTGTTCGAGCACCCACTTACCCCACTTCTCGACGTCGCTGATCAACTGCTTCTCCACCTTTTTCTCGACAGCCCACTTCGGGTATTCCAGTACCGCCCGCAGGAAAACCACGGCTGTAGGCAAGAGCTCTGTCGCGACAACCTCGCCTACGCCCAGCCTCACACCCTCCAGGGGGATTGAGCCGAAGCCCGCGAAGGGGTCGAGCAACCTCGTCCTCGCAAGCTTCTCTAGGTACTCTCTACCGAGGAGCTTCACGTTGGGGTTCAAGAAGTGTGGTGTCTTCGAGAACCTACCGGAGCCCTGGTAGCTCGGGTACACGACCCTCGTGAACCGCTCCACGTCGAAATCCCTTGGTAGAAGAGAGGCCAGTATAACAGCCCTCGCGGACGCTAGGGGCTTCCTCGTCCACCAGAAAACCATCTCCCAGTGCGGGGGTCTCCCAGGTCCTTTCTCCTTACTGCTGGCGAGGTTGACTACTTCAACAGGGAATCTACCTGACTCGAGGAAAGTATCCAAGCCCCGGTGCCCCTTTGTAGCAGAGATAACTAGGGGCCTCCTAGCTAAAAAGGATTTTTCCTCCGGGTCTACTGGTCTCCGCCACTTAGCTCTTACACTTGGACGACTTCTTGGGTTTCTCCTTCTTCTCTTCTTTCTTGGACATGCCTCTTACCCCTGAATCTTATAGGGTGTCATAGGGTTATAACACGTGGCCCCCTGGTCTACGTTGAAAGAGGTTTGGTTTGACCCCGCGGGGAAAACCTTGTGGTCTAGGTGTCTCAGCCTGTTGTCTTGTAGATCGTGTAGTAGGGCATGAGCATTGGCGGCCCTATCTCTATCCCGTGTACGCTCTTCGAGTGTACTACCATTAGGTTGCCTTGCAACAGGGGTATGAAGGGGCGTCCTCGGCCAGTATCCTCTGTACCTGTATGTATATTGCCTCCCTCTCGCTCTGGCTCACCTTTACCTCGGCCTGCTTCAGCAGGTCGTCGACTGTCTGGTTCGCGTAGTGTGATCCAGTCCACTTGTTCGCCGTGCTCATGAGGAAGGGTGTGGTGTAGTCGTCTGGGTCAATGTAGTCGGGGTACCAGCCGAAGAGGCTCAGCATCATCCTCCCGTTCCTAGCGTTGTCGACGTAGGTCGCCCACTCAGCGGTCTTCAACTCCACCTCTATTTGAAGGCGGTTAGGCCTTTGGAGACAGGAATTCCTCGATGGCCTTGGCGAGCTCGTCCATCCTCTTCACCCCCTCTATCTTCCTCGACCTGGCCACCCTCTTCTCGGAGTCCACGGTCATTATCAGCGTGGTGGGGGATGCGTGCACGTCGAATTTCTCGAAGGCTCTAGAAGCGGCATTGCTGTTGCAGTCCCTGCTGAACCAGTTGCAGAGGGCGATCAGGTAGTTGCACGGGTATGTGTCGCCGATCAGCTTCACGAAGGGGTACCAGTACACGTCGTAGACCCGGCAGGCCGGGCACTTAGCGTTGTCGAAGTAGACGACGTAGTTTCCTGGCTCAAGCCTCTGCGTGAAGTCGTCTTCGTCAACCCACTCCAGGATCCACCTGCCCTTCTCCCTCGAGTACCTGTAGATGCCGTGGGGTGAGTCAACGTCAACCTGCTCGACTTCTAGGCCGGGCTGGGCTTTCCCCGGGCCAGGCTTCTCCTCGGCTTTAAGCAGCTTCCTCAGAATGCTGAGAAGCAGATCCCTGTCCTCCAAGCCTGGCTCACCGGCGGCTGAAACATTAATATAGCTAGCGGCGACTATAAGTTGTAAGCAGGCGGCGATCCTTGGAAGCCTTGAAGACGTTCAGGGTCTACAACGGGGGTATCGAGCTCGTCTTCGGCCCAAACAGCCTGGTCGAGCTGAGGCGTGTACTAGCATCAATGAAGAGGCCTGTGATCGTTACTGGCAGCAGGTCTGCTAGGGAGAGCGGCGCCCTAGGCGAGGTGGCTAAGGTGCTGGAGGAGAGCGGTGTAGGCTACGTGGTCTACGATAAGGCTAAACCCAACCCGACCGTGGAGGAGGCCGAGGACCTGGCCCGGTTCTACGAGGCGGAGGGCTGCGGGGGCTTCATAGCGATAGGTGGTGGGAGCGTCATCGACCTCGCTAAGTCGGCTAGAGCCCTGGTGGCGGGCGGGGGCAGGATGCTCGACTACTTCTACGGGGTTAAGCAGCCGCCGAGGGCTAAGCCCACTCTAGTAGCAGTCAACCTGACGCACGGGACGGGGAGCGAGGCTGACAGGTTCGCCGTGCTGACCTACGAGGCCGAGGTGGAGAAGAGGGGTTTCCCAGCAGGCTACCCGGACTACAGCGTGGACGACCCAAGGTACACTCTAACCCTCCCCTTAAACCAGTCAATATACACCAGCGTTGACGCCCTCTCCCACGTGGTCGAGGCCTCGACCTCAAGGCTCTCAAGCCCGTTCGTCGAGGCCATCTCCGCCGAGGCGGCTGCCAGGATATTCGCCTACCTCCCGAGGGTCGTGGAGAACCCCCGGGACTTGGAGGCGAGGTACTGGCTCCTCTACGCCTCCATGCTGGGCGGGGTAGCCATAGACCACGCCCTGACACACCTCGGCCACGGCCTCGAGCACCTGCTCAGCGCCTACAACCCCAGGCTACCACACGGGGCTGGGCTGGCGATAATACACTCCAAGCTCATCGAGGAGATCTACAGGGCTAGGCCCCTTGAGTCGTGGAGGATCCTCTCGAACCTCGACCCCTCCCTGAAGCCTAGGCCAGAGGACGCTGAGAGAGCTGGGGAGGCGTTCAGGGGCTTCCTGGCCAGGGTAGGGTTCAAGGAGACCCTGGGCGACTACGGGTTCACACGGGGTGAGGTTGAGAGGTTGTTCAAGATGATACTCGTTAAGCAGAGTATGAGGAGGTACATCGACCTAGCCCCCTTCAGAGTCGACGAGGAGCTCTTGGAGAAGATAGCTTCGAGCCTAGTTTAGTAAGGCTAACTTTATTAACTCCAATCCTAATCTAAAAGTTAGGAATGTGAAACGGTGGATTAGATGAGCGAGCTCGGAAGCCTCATATACACTCCTCAGAGAGCTAGCGGTGAGGCTGTAAGCAAGGTTGAATCCCACACCCCTAGGATCCAGGCCCCGGATAAGGTGGGTAAGAACACTGTGTTCAAGGTTAGAGTGGAGGTCGGCCCCCACCCGAATACTGTCGAGCACAGTATAAGGTGGATCGAGCTCTACTTCAAGGAGGAGGGGAGGGCATTCAACCCCATCCTGCTGGGCAGGTTCGTCTTCGAGCCAGTTTACGCTGAGCCGGCTGTCGAGGTCTCGCTGAAGCTCGGGAAGAGCGGGAAGCTGATCGCTGTAGCCTACTGCAACCTCCACGGGCTGTGGGAGTCCTCGAAGGACATCAAGGTCGAGTAAAGGGTGCTCCAAATTGGCCTTAGACAAAAAGTATTTTTTCACACTTAAATCCATAGAATACTACAACAGGTTCCACTCCCCGGAGGCCGAGGCCAGGCTCCTAGAGTACAGGGAGGACGGGACTATTGTAGTCGAGTTCAAGGGCTCCTTCTGCCACACCTGCGGCATCAGGGACTGGGTTGAAGACCTAGCCTACGTGATGAAGAGCCTGGGCGGGGACGCTGTCCTCGAGGAGTACATTGAGCCGGAGGGCGAGGAGGATTATAAGAGGGTAGGCGTGTTCAAGGTGAAGAAGACGCCGGAGGGCGATCCCGGGGAATGGTAGACGAGATAGACCTGAAGATCATAGGGAAGCTCACGGAGAACGCTAGGGCGACATACAGCGAGATAGCCTCGGAGGTAGGGTTAAGCGACGTGGCCGTGATGAAGAGGATTAGGAAGCTGGAGCAGGAGGGTGTTATAAGGAAGTACACTGTGATCGTAGACCCAGCTAAGCTCGGCTTCAGCAAAGTAAGCTTAACAGGCATCAACGTCGACCCAACAAAGCTCTTCAACGTGATAGAAGAGCTGAAGAAGAGGGACTACGTCAAGCAACTCCTAGTAATCTCCGGAGACCACTCCCTCATAGCACTAATATTCGCAAGGTCGTCGGAGGAGATGATGAGGATACACGACGAGATATCCAGGATAGACGGAGTCCTC
>JAEMPJ010000002.1 GCA_022759365.1 Thermogladius sp.
GTCGGTGTCGCCGCGGCCCCGGTTCCCCCCGGGCCTCCCCCCCCCCGGGGGCCGGGGGCCCTATCTCGGGTGAAGTGATAGATTTCTCGGGCGCCGTCCTCAAGCTCAACGAGGACGGGACATTCGACTACATCACAGCTCTACAAGACCACGGTGGAGGCACGTTGGACGCCCATGTAAAGATCATAGCGGAGGAGCTCCAGGTTCCGCCCGATAGGATAAACCTCGCCCTGGCAACCACGGAGAACACGCCCTACGACGTCTGCACACACGCCTCGAGGGGGACGTTTGTAGGGGGTGAGGCTGCTAGGAGGGCTGCTAGCATTGTGAAGCAGAAGATCCTCGAGGCCGCTGTCAGGCTTCTGCCAGTGGCAGTGAACCCTGAGGCTCTGAGGATGAAGTACGACCCAGCTAAGGAGGATGCTGTCATTTTCATCGAGGGGATGCCCGGCTACAGTATTACGCTTAGAGAGCTTGCTAGGAAGGTTTGGCAGAAGAACTGGGGTACGATAGCCGCCGTTGTCTCCTACAGGGCTACAAGCGCCCCGCCCAGCTTCACAGTCTACTATGTTGAGGTCGAGGTAGATACTTGGACAGGTAAGGTTAGGCCTGTGAGAGTCGTGGCGGGGGCTGATGTGGGGACACCTGTCAACCCCGATATGGTTGAGGGCCAGCTACACGGGGGTTTCGCAATGGCTTGGGGCATGGTTTTCTCCGAGGATGTCCCGTACAACCCTGAGACAGGTGAGCCGGCGAATAGGTTCCTGATAACAGACTACAAGATCCCCACAGCACAGGATCTCCCAAGAGTCGAGGACTTCAAGGTGATCCTAGCCTCTACCTGGGAGCCTGCGGGCCCCTTCGGGGCTAAAGGCCTAGGTGAGGCTGCCATGAACCCTGCGGCAGGGGCTATATGCAACGCGATATACAACGCTGTCGGGGTAAGGGTCTACGAGCTACCGGTCACGCCTGACAGGCTTCTCAAGTTGATGAGGGAGAAGGGGGTCGGGTTATGAAGCCCTCCACCTTGAACACCATAAACACTCATATACTCCCGAGGTTCGAGTACTTCGAGCCCAGGAGCCTGGGTGAGGCCCTAGAGCTTCTGGACAAGCTGGGCTCTGAGGCTAGGATACTCGCCGGCGGGACAGACCTACTTGTCAAGATGAAGACGGGCGCCCTGAGGCCAAGGTATCTCATCAACATCAAGAGGATACCTGGCTTAAGGTATATCAGAGTGGAAGAGGGCTACCTGAGGATCGGGGCTTTAACCACGTGGAATGACCTGGAGGAGAGCCCTGAAACAGCTCTCTTCCCGGCCCTATTAGACGCGGTGAAGCAGATGGGTGGTCTCCAGATAAGAGTCATGGCCACGATCGCCGGAAACCTATGCAACGCCTCGCCGGCGGCAGACTCAGCCCCACCCCTCCTCGTCTACGACGCAGAGGTTGTCTTGGCCAGCGTGAAGGGGGTTAGAGTTGTGAGGCTGGAGGAGTTCTTCACGGGGCCTGGTAGGACTGTGATGAGGGAGAACGAGATGCTCATTGAGGTTAAAGTGCCTTTGAGGAAGGGCTCCTCGGCTTTCATAAAGCTGGCTAGGACCAGCATGGATCTCGCTATCGCGAGCGCAGCCGTCTACGCTGAGTTCGAGGGGGATGTTGTTAGGGATGTGAAGATAGCCTTGGGCTCGGTCGCGCCGAGGCCTCTGAGGGCTAGGAGGGCGGAGACCGCTGTTAGGGGCCTCAGGATCGGCGATCCCAGTCTAATGGATGCCTTGGAGGTTGTGAAAGAAGAGGTGAGCCCGATCACGGATGTGAGGTCGACGGCGTGGTATAGGAGGGAGGTCTCCAAGGTTCTCGTCTACGATGCTCTCGTTAAATCCTTCGAGAGGGCGGGAGGTGTCAGAGCGTGAGGATATCATTCAAGCTGAATGGTAGGCTTGTTGAAGCCGATGTAGAGCCAAACGAGCTCTTGATCAACGTGCTGAGAGAAAAGTTCGGGCTGACGAGCGTGAAGTATGGTTGCGGCATAGGTGAGTGCGGCGCCTGCACAGTACTGGTCGACGGTAAACCTGTCCTCTCATGCCTAACACTAGCGGTGGATGTCAACGGAAGGGAGGTGACGACTGTAGAGGGGCTGGCCCGAGAGGGCGGCTTGACCCCGATCCAGAGGGCGTTGATGGAGGAGGGGGCTATCCAGTGCGGTTACTGTACACCGGGGTTCGTGATGGTCGGGGAGTATCTATACAGGAAGGGTAGGAAGTATAGCGAGGAGGAGATCAGGAGCCTCATAAGAGGAAACCTGTGCCGTTGCACAGGCTACGTCAACATAGTTAAAGCATTCAAGAAGGCCCTGGGCTAGGCGCCTTGAAGATCAGGGTATTCCTCGTAGGCGAAGTGGCAAGCATCGCTGGGAGGAGGTTCATCGAGCTAGAGTTCCAGGGGGGAGAGGTTACAGTAGGGGATGTCCTCGAGAAGCTGCGGGATACCCTGAGCTCTTTCAGGGCGGTTGAGGACAAGATCTACTTGTACTGGGTTCTAGTGGGCGATGTCATAGTGGGTAAGACTGCTAGGCTCAGGGATGGGGATGAGGTCACTATAATGCCCCCGCTCTACGAGGGCGGTTGAGGAGCCGGCGGGAGACGAGTGTAGGGGTTCCCGTGGCTCAACGAGTTTATTTTCCCGGGGAGCGTATTTAGATAATGGTGGTGTTCTTGCATAAGGGTATGGACGTCATATCGGCTCTACAGTTCTCGAGGAGCGATATCGAGTTTTTGATAAGTGTTGCCGAGGACTTGAGGAGAGTGGTCGAGAGGGGCGGGAGCCTCGACATCGCTAAGGGTAGGATTATGTTCACAGCCTTCTTCGAACCCAGCACTAGGACTAGGCTTAGCTTCCAGTTCGCTATGACAAGGCTCGGCGGGGTTGTCGTGGATCTTGGCCCCGAGGAGGTTTCAAGTATGGCTAAAGGCGAGTCCCCCGAGGACACTCTGAGGACGGTTGACGGCTACGGGCCGGACTTGATTGTGGTGAGGCATAGGGAGCCTGGTTTCGCGGCTAAGGCGGCTGAGATATGCCGTGCCCCGGTGATCAACGCTGGCGACGGCTACAACGAGCACCCTACCCAGGCTCTACTAGACGTCTACACTATATGGAGGGTTTTCGGGAGGGTTGACGGTGTTAGAGTGGGTTTGATGGGCGACTTGAAGTACGGTAGGACTATATCCAGCCTCTCCTACGCTCTATCGAACTTCAGGGACGTCGAGATACACTTCATATCCCCCAGGGAGCTCCAGCCTAGGGAGGAGGTTTTGAGGAAGCTGGATGAGAGGAGGGTTAGATACGAGTTCCACGAGAAGCCGGACGAGGTGTTGGAGAGGCTCGACGTCCTGTACGTGACGAGGCTGCAGAAGGAGAGGATGAAGCCGGAGGAGTATGAGAGGTTGAAGGGTAGCTACGTCATCACCTACGAGTATTTGAAGAAGTTCAGGAGGATACCCGTGATAATGCACCCGCTACCCAGGGTCTGGGAGCTGACCCCGGACGTGGATGTCCTACCCCAGGCAATGTACTTCGAGCAAGCCAGGAACGGCTTGTACATGAGGATGGCTTTGATCAAGACTATACTAGGCCTTTAGGGTAAACCCTCCACCCAGACATTTTCCCCAACATATTCTCCGAGATACCTCTAGCGCTACAATACCAGGCAAAACCCTTGTAAACCCCGTGAACCCCAACAAGGGGTAAACCAGGAAACCACCAATCCCCCAACCACTCTCACCGCCTCACAGGAGGCCCCTGGCAAGGGGCCGAAGCCTAAAACACGGGGATCCCAGGACGCAGACACAGCACCCGAATC
>JAEMPJ010000014.1 GCA_022759365.1 Thermogladius sp.
TCCCTCACCCCTTGAACCCCCATCAGCCTCACAGCCAAAGGTCTAAGGCGGGGCTCGAAGTCACCCACGTTGCCCAGCCTTATATCCAATAATCTTTCAAGGTCTTTCTCCTTCTTCCTTGTAAGGTCCTCCACAACTCGGTTTAGTATTTTGGCGATCCCTCCCTTCGCCTCCTGGAGCACCTTCATGCTGGTTCCTAAGCTCTCCACCCCGGAGTCAACCCCCATCAGCCTCCCCTCTCTCAGCTTATCTGCGAGCCACTTCAGCACCTCAATACCTAAACTAATTTCCTTGCCGTACACTAGGAAGGGGATAGAGTACCGTACAACCCCGTCGATCATGAGGTCTACAACCCCTAACCAGCCTCCAGGGAAGCCCTGTTCATCTATAACTAGTAGAAGTGGCGTCCTCCCACCCCTGGGGTCGAACGCATACTCGTAGAGCTCTCTCAGTGCACGAGGCGGATCACTGATCTTCCTACCTAAGAAGGCCTCTACAGCTGCGTTAATGGTGTTCGCGAATTCCTCCTGGTTCTCGCAACCAGTGTAATCTTTAATGGCTCGGGGTATCCTGTTCAAATTGCTGAGCTTCGAGGAAAGCTCCTCCGCGATATCCCTATACTCCCTGAGTTTCTCAAGCAATTCTCTGTAAGCTCTATCCAACGCCTCATCCAAATACCTTTGTTCATGGTACCTAGCATAATTCTCGTAGAGCGCTACAAGAGCCGATCCAACGGACTCCTCGTTGATGGCTAGGTACTCCTCTCCCTGATCCCGCAACACGTATAGCTCGAGGATTGACTCAACGGGCTTCAAGACAAGCCTCTGTTCCAGTATGTTCAAGAGCTTATACAGGAGCTTCATGTAGAACTCGTACTCGACTCTTGCATCCCTGACAAAGTCTACTACACTGCAGTCCCTCGACTGTCTCAACCTGTATACACGTCCAATCCTCTGCTCTCTTTTAACAGGGCTCCACGGAGTCTCATAGTTTACAACGATATTGAAGTCCTGGAGGTTTAGTCCCTCGGAGGCCACATCGGTGGACAGCAGGATTTTCAGTGCTCTCTGGGGCTTCAGGCTATCAACAGACTCCACAACAGCGGGAAGAAGGTAGGCGAAGTCAAGGTTATCCGAGGACAATTTGGCAACTAGGATCCATATCCCCTGACCAACCAGTATTTCCATAGAATTCCATATGAGGGTCCTATACTTACCCAGGTTTCTCGGGGAGAGGCCTCGCTCCTCGATAACCTTCAAAGATTTTTCCACGACTTCCCGCTTCACCCCTTGATCGGGTTTAAACCCTCTTGACTCGAAGAAACCTACAAGCTTGCCGTACAAGTAATTAACGGTATCCTTGTACTCGCTGAAAACAATGTAGTCTCCATGCAACTCTTGGGGGAGTTCCTCACTACCTGTTGCAGCATAGTAGAGAAGGTGGGCGAGGGCTTTGAAGCCTGGATCACCCTTCTCGTAGAGCGCCGTGAATTTATCAAGAAGATCGAGCGCCTTCTCATGGAGTTGGCGGGGGATAGAGCTGAGGTTATAGGATAGAACAGCCTCAACCAGGGCGTCGGGGTTGCCCTCGATCAACCTATCGCTGACCTTAATTCCTGGTGGTGGACCTTGTTTCTCCATGACCCGCGTGAATGTTTTCAAGAATGCGTGAGGGCTCGATAAAGCGCGTTTCAAGATTATGATTTTCAAGAGCGCGCTACCCCGGGTGTCGAGGTGTTGGAGGAGCTCGCCAATGAACTCGCCCAGCTCCTCGTAGAGCCCCCTATACTCGCCCAGCCTCACCAGTGCTAGGAACGAGTTCAAGCTTGTGAAAACCCGCTTACCCTCCAAGTCGTTCACTTGATCTTTGGTTCTCCTGTAAACTATGAGGTCGGATACCTTCTCGTAGAATTCTCTGCGTAGACTAGGGTATTTCTCAAGTTGTCTCAGTTTACCTGATGCCTCCGGCACCAGGAGGCTGATCCTCCTAAGCATATCCCTGTGGGTTCCCCGGGATGGGGTGGCCGAGAGCAATATGAGGTGTTTAGCCTTCTCGCAAAGCGGTCTCAACCTCTCGGTTCTCATAGACTCCCTAGGTGAGGTGAACCCGATGTTGTGCGCCTCATCGATTACTATGAGATCCCATTTCACAGAGGAGACAAAATCGTAGTAGGGCTTGTACGCTCCTTTAGCGTGTTTGTCGAGGCTACCGTGCTTAACAAGATCCATTGGAGCCAGCAGGACAAGCAGGCGGTCGCCGTCGACTCCTTGCCTCATTAGTTCATCTATGCTACGTCTCGATAGAACCCTTACTACGCCTGGAGCGTACATCAACTCCCTGATCTCATAGTGAAGCCACTGCCTGATCAATGACCGTGGTGCAATTATCAGAATCTTCTTAGCCTCGCCTACTGAGACAAGGTATTTGATAAGCCTTATTGCCTCGATCGTCTTGCCGAGGCCTACTTCATCACCTATTAATACCCTTACCCTCCTCCTCGGTAGAGCGTCCAGGTACAGGGCGATCTGGTGGAGATAATTGTAGTACCGGGTACGGGGTATCTCGGGGCCTGGTGGGGTGGCTAGAGGATTGTAGTAGAGTGAGAGAAAAGGGTTGTAGACTAATAGGGGCTCGAGGACAAGCCTGAGCAACCCTCTGAGACTTTCATCGTCTAACGGCATAGACAGTACCCTCGGAGTAGAGAGGAGAACCTTTTCTCTTCAACCATCCTCGAGAGCTCCCAAAGCTGATCCACTATCGGGCTTACCACATCTATCTTAGACCAGCATTTCGCGAGGCAGTCAGCCCTCCTAGACGACCTGATATTAAGCAGGCTGTACACGTATAGTAAAAAGAGCTTGAACCGCCTCTCAGCCAGCTCGCTGAACACTACCTGGAGTCCGCCTGAACTCCTCTTCTTGACGACTGCGAACCCCTGATCCAGTAGAGCCTGGTTGTAGAGAAACCACTTTGAAACATACTCGGGTTTGATTATTCTTTTACCCTGGAAAATGAGTCGTCCCGAGTCGTATGCCCTCACAATATAGTATGGCTTCTTCGCCTGAATCAGTTGCACGACTACTTTCAGTCTTCTACCGGGGTGGCCCGTTTTTTCTTCCATTCAAACCTACCTCGACTTAGGTACTAGACTTTACGGCACTCCTCCAGCTCCACGGTTACGAGGGGTGCTAGGGCTCCCTCGAATAACTTTGGCCTCGCAACCCTGCTGTTGGCTATTGCTTGGAGTGTTAACCCTGTGAAAGCGATGTTTGCCTCCAGCTCCCCTTCAACCCCGACGCTCGCGACGAACTTAGCTAACCTGGATGGGCTCGCGTTCGTGAACTCGAGTTTCAACTCCTCGCCCGCGATCTTGAAGACTAAGATGCCTTTAGCTTTGGCCTGGAGTCTACCAAGCTCTTCCAGCACATCTCTTAAATAGGGGATAGCGTAGTTCATAACCACCCCTCTTAAGAATACTGTTTTCAAAGTGATTCTCGCATCCTGAGAGGAGTCTCGAAGTACTTTCGCGAACTCGACTCCCTCGAGAGTCTTCT
>JAEMPJ010000047.1 GCA_022759365.1 Thermogladius sp.
TCCAACATCTATGTTAGCGTGTAGATTGTGGCTAGGATCAAGCCGATTGTCGCCGGGGCCAGCGAGTACTTGCCCAGCACGCTTAGCGCCTGCTCGACCCTGAGCCTGCCTGTCGACGCTCTAATGAAAGCAGAGGCGAGGAATACCAAGGCGAATTTCCCTGCCAGCAGAAGGAGGCCCTGGGGTGATGAATGCGGGTAGGGGTATGGGCCCCCCAGGATAAGGTAGACTATTGAGAGAGCTGTCACGTAGAAGTCTACGTCGTGGAATAGCCTCGCTAACCCGAGGAGGGGCCCGGAGAACTCTGTCTCGAACCCCGCTATGATCTCCTGCTCCGCATCCGGTATGTTAAAGGGGTTTAACATTGCTTTAGCCTGGAGGGTTACAAGCGACGATGCTAGGGCTAGCGCCATGAGTGGTAGCGTCCACGGGTTCAGCCAGAAAGCGTATGCGGAGGTCGAGGTCGCGTAAATACTGTAGCTTAAACCATCCTGCTTGGTTAAGACGACGGGTATGAGGAGGGAGGCGAAGTAGGCTGGCTCGCATAGGGTTATGAAGGTGAGCATCCTTGCGACCCCGAGAGCCGTGTATGGGCCAGGCATAGACAAGCTTGCTAGAATAAGGGATAGCGGTGCCACGAGGCAACAAAGATATATGTATATGAAGAAGTCGAAGGGGGCTACAACCCTGTAGGGGTTTAAGGGCAGGTATAGTGCTGAGACCACTAGCGAGGAGAAGCCGAGGACTAATAGAGCCTCAGCTAATCTGGGCATCGAGTACCTGGTTACAACGAGCTCCTTCTCCCTCACCAGCTTGAAGAAGTCTGCGAACGGCTGTAGGATACCCAGCGGGCCAGTGTAGGAGGGGCCCATCCTCCTCTGCATTCTCGCGACAGCTTTCCTAAACAAGTATTCTAGAGCGAGCGACGCTGTAAACGTAAAGACTAGGCCGGGGAATATTAATAGTGTGAACAAGATCAGGGGGACGTTCATCATCTCACCTCGCGAACAAGTAGAGGAGGCTGAGGATTACCGAGAGTAAGACGAGTAAGCCAAGCCACGAGGAGATATAGTAGAACCAGTCTGATAAACTACCTGTCTGAACCCTCTCAAGTATCAGTTTGTATATTCTCCTGGCGTATTGTCTTATGAAAGCCCAGTACAAGCCTCCCACGCTGGGGGTTAGCTCGGATACAACCTCCTCTCCTTCACCTGAGAGGTAGACGCCTGTGTACCTTACCCTCTTACTCCTCAAGCCTATATAGCATAGGTAGGCCGTGATCGTCAACACTAGTAGCTCGATGGCTGAAAAAACCACGGCGTGGTATACGTCTAATTGGATGGTGCTAGCCGTAGGGACCACCCAGGGATCTCCTTACATTCAAGTAGGCTTCAACATACTTCTCAACACCCTGCGCTGTGAGACTATCGCCGGCTGGCGTCAGCAATCCTGGGTTCAATCCAACGGCCACGCCCAGCATAATGAGGCTGATCGACATTGTAAATAACAGTATCTCCACCGGCTCTATCTTCGACCCAGCCATCTCAGCGTTCTTCCTAGGCGAGAAGACGAGGGCGTAAATCGGCTTCATGTAGCCTAGTAAGCTGACTGCGGAGACGAACACCACCAGCAAGCCTAGTATAGGTAGCCCCGATTCGACGAAAGCCTGGTACATCATTAGCTTTGAGAAGAAGCCTATGAACGGGATGAAGCCGGCGAGGTTTATGAAGGAGAGGGTCATGGCGATCGCCGAGAGAGGCCTAATCCTGCCGACACCCCTCATGTCCTCGAGATCCCTTGACCCGGATTCATGTATGAACACACCGCTCGCCATGAACAGGGTTGCCTTGCTCACGCTATGCGACAACAAGTGTGCCACCGTAGCTGTCAGTGCCAGAGTTAAAACCTCTCCCCCGGCTATGAAGCCGAGGCTACTCGACGTCAACGCTAGGCCTATATGGCTTATCGTGCTGTAGGCTAGCAGTCTTTTTATATCCCTCTGGACAAGCATCATAAAGGCCCCTAGTACACTGCTTGTGGAGCCCAGGATCAGCAGGGCTACTAGGACTATTGGCCTGTAGAAGCCCAGTGCGTTGTTGTAGCCGAATATAGTGTAGAGGAACCTGCAAATCGCGTAAACGCCTACGTTGACCACGAGCCCGGATAAGGCTGCTGAGACAGGCGTGGGCGCCTCGGGGTGAGCGTCCGGAAGCCAGAAGTGGTTGGGGAATACTGCAGCCTTGTATGTGAAAACCCAGAGGGAGAATGAGACTGCTAGGAGTGCTGGTAGAGGGGAGGTGGCGTAGAGTCTTCCTACTAGGGCTAGGTCGGCCATGTTTAGAGTCGAGTAATTCCCGTAGATTATGATGAGGGCTAGGAAATACATGTTTGTGGCGACAGCCCCTATCAGAGAGTATTTGCCTGCGGCCTCAACTGCTTCAGCCCTATCCTTATGGTAGGCTACAAGCCCGTAGGCCGAGATACTTAAGACCTCGATCATCACGAATAGATTGAATGCGTCGCCGGTGTACAGGCACCCCATCAAGCCTATTGTCAGCCCGGTTAAGAGCGTGTAGTACCAGGACGCCTCATCCATCTCCCTCTCATACCACTTCGAGTAGAGGACGATTGCCAGAATCAGCCACCCTGTCAGCAAGCCTAGGAGACCGTTGAACGCGTCGACCTCGTATATTATGCCAATAGGCGGCGGCCAGCCTCCGAAGGGGTATACGAGGGGCGTGTTACTCGATAAAACCTCCAGGTAGACGAGCGTTGATGTAGAGGCCGCTAGAAGAGACGCGGATAGTGATAAAAGCCATGGTAGCCATCTCGCTTTTTTGCCGGTGAGCGGTATAGCGAAGGCAAATATTGCGGAGACGGGTAGGAAAGCCCCAAGCAAGTTGTACGCAAGCTCTCTGAGCATGCCTACCACCTACTCAAAGATCCTCCTGGAGTAGTACTCGAAAGCCTCAGATATGCTTCTCCTAGCCTCCGCGGGCTCTATCGAGGCGACGTCGATCCAGTGAACGTAGAAAACTTTTCTCGCCTTATCCACCTCGACTACGACTGTGCCAGGCGTATTTGTTATAGAGTTCGCTATCGAGGTTACAGTGTAGTCGCCTTCAACATCGAAGGGAACCATCACTATCCCAGGGTTAACTGGTAGTCTAGGGCTTAGAATACGCTTGATGACGTCGAGATGGCACTTAGTCTCGTCGACAAGGAAGTACCTGAGAGCATACCTTAAACCCCAGAACCATCTTCTCGGCGAGAAAACTTTACTCGGGTTCTCCACGGTGATATTCGCGAACAGTATGCCGATTACTATAGACACAATCAGCCCTGTGGTTATATCGTAGCCGCTGAAACTACCCGAGAACACGATGTATGTTGTGAAAGCCAGAACTATGACTGGGGCGGCTCTAGCCAGCCTCATCCTCTCAACCTCTTGATCTCCCTCATATCGAGGGTGCCGTAGTGCTTGTATAGGTTGTCACCTAGGAAAATCAGGAAGACCATTACAGCTAACCCTAT
>JAEMPJ010000064.1 GCA_022759365.1 Thermogladius sp.
CTCCCTCTACTCATCTTTATTCCATCATTTCTAGCTTTAGAAACGCCATAGTTTCTATCATGAACAACAACCCTGACATCGTAGAACAACTTCGAGTAACGCTCAGCGAACTCCTTCACCATCTTTAGGGTGTTATCCTTTGAGCCTCCATCAACTATTATGAGCTCAACTCTATTCAGCGGAAAGTCCTGTCCAACGACGCCCTTTAAAGCCTTCTCTACAACACTCTCCGAATTATATGTTGTGAGAACTATAGAAATTAATGGTGCGTCAAACCTCATATCAATGATCACACCCTTACATAGACATAGAATCCATAGATCCACGCGTCGAAAACACGATTAATTGTGTAGCCATCTATGTCTTTTGGGGATGCATAGATAGCCATTATACATGAATCCCAGTAGCTTTTTGCAGAAACTGCTCTAGGGGCAATGAAGTAGTATACTGTCGCCATCGTCGAGTCTAATCCATAACTAACATCCCCCCGCTCCTGAAACGCGATAATTCTCCCTGTATCACCGCAGGTACTATAAAGCTGCATGAAGAAGTATTTATCTATAAGCCCCGTGAAGCTATATGCGATTATGTGATCGTTTATGGTTACGGCTTTTCCCGCCATGGGTATTGTATAGTTTTGCGGTAGGGCATTAGGGGATATTAGTGTTGCTAGAACCGATATTAGTAGAGGTATGAGAATGTATGATTTACCCTGCTTGGGCACTAGCGTCGCTAAATATAGCGCTAGTGCTAGCTCCATGTACGGCTGAGCACCATTCAGTACTATACGTGACTGGCTGACACCTCCTAAGCCTGTTAATAGCGATGCCAGTCCAAATGCTCCGTAGAATACCAGTGACAATATAAATATCTGCTCCACCACACTGAGCTGCCGTCTCTTCAGCGTTTTTATCAATATAGGGAGGGCTAGGCCTGCTAGATATCCTAGAAGAGTTGCAAAGCCTGTTAAGCATACCCTCGGCAACCCGCTGTAGCCAGGGTTTCGAGTAGCGATCGTAGCTATCTCCCTCTCTCTAAAGGCGTTCACAACGTAGTCCCACAAAAGCTGTATATAATTTGCGAAGCCCGTTGCAAATGCCGTGTACATAACCTTCCCGAAGTATATTATTAGGGAAAGAACGAGCACTGAGAGAACATACCTATGTTTTGCCAAGTCCTTCCTATAGGCTAGCCAAAGCACGAGGAGCGCTAGGTAGAGGACTAGACCAAGAGATGAAGGGTGCATGAGTAGAGACGCTAGGACGAGCGGTATCATGACAAAGTAGTCGCTGAGCGTAAAGGCTCTATACCCCAGTAGAGACCTCATGACAAATGTTAGGGCTGCTACAGCCAGTAGATGTGCGTGTGGGGCTGGAGGCGTGCTTAAGCCTAGTAGCGGCGAGTAGGGGTAGGATAGCATGGCTAAGAGCGTTATAGCCAGGGCGTAGCTGAAGCTACCTGCAACTGATTTCACAGATACGTAGACTAGTAGAAATGTTGCTAAGCCGTAGCATGTATACATCACTGAGGCTAGAATAGGGCTAAAGATAGTATCGGCAGTGATGTAGCTAAGCATAACCTTTAGTATCGCATCTAGAGGAGCTAAATCATAGTGTGAGCCATGGGTAGACCACCTGAAGTAGCCATTGATAACGATGTTTATCATGTCAGACGTTGTCTCCTGCTCCTCCACACCATTGATAAGGTCTCTTGATCCAAAAACAAAGATTGTTAGCATTGCTAGAATCAAAGCCAGTGTTCTTAATCCCGTGTTTTTATTGTTATTTGTTTTTGTCACAGCCAATGCATAGAGAGATATTGGAATTATAAGCATAGAGAAAACAGCTAGTGAAGAGTAATGGAAAGCATTGACAGATAAGCTGATGCCTACCAATAACAAAACTATGTTAATCAGCACTATGGCAATAGTCGTATTGCTTAAAGAAGACCAGAAGCCCCTGCTTCTATGCTTATTAACAGATGTAATGCTTGATAAGATGAGTGTGAGAACGAAGGTAGCTCCAGACACGAGGATGAGGTAAATTGTTAATGGGAGCCCCTGTATGTTCAGTGCTTCATCTATAGGTCTCAAAATCCTATCAAGAAACACTGTAGACACTATTATCACCTAATCCTCAGCATCCTTCTCCATAACTTCATAAGGTCTGGCTGTGCGAACCTACAAGTTGTTAAACATTGATGCAGCAATTATATGTTCCTCCCTGACCAAAACCAGCACTATGTGCTCTGCAAAACAACTCATTCATCACTATCTCTTGAGGGAATATATTACAAGTTCACGAGTTTTTACAGTAAAAATTACTGTCACTTGTCTTATCTACTAGGTGACTTTCTATGAGTCCTGGTCCACTAGTCCCCAAAACCCTCATTCTAGCCACCGTAGAGCTTCTTCAAGTACTCTAGAGTTACTTCGCTCCATGTTGGAACATGGCTTTTCTCTTCCCGTGGAGCCTTGGATAGGAATTCGTATACCTCCCCTGCTATATCCTCGAGGCCCCTGCTTGGATCCACTATAAGCGTCCTCTTCCTCCCCTCGAAATTCAGCCCCCAGGGCTTCGCGATAACTACCGGCACCCCGATGGCGTTAGCCTCGTTAACGCTCTGCGGGTAGGACTCTTTACTCGAGAGCAACCCGAGGAAGACAGCGTGGGATAGGGTTTCAATATATTCCTCGAACGGCTTGAAACCCCCCAACTCGTATCTCACCCCCATGTCTCTTAGAATCCTTTCCAGCCTACTCTTGTAGGGGCCTTCCCCGAATACTTTGAGCTCGAGGTCTAGCCCGTACTTCTCGTTCAGGGCTCTGACAATCCCGGCCAAGATGTGGATGTTCTTGTACTCCTCGATCCTACCACTATACAGGACGTAGTCTCTTGGACTCCACTCAAGGTTTCTAACCCACTCCTCCACACCGTTCTCAATCGCGATGGCTTTAACCCCTAGATCCCTCTCAACGAGCTGTGCTTCAAGCCTTGAAACAGTGTGGACGATACTACTCCCCACGACCCGCCTAGTATACCTCCTCCAGAAAAACCAGAGGAATCTCCTAACAGCCGTGTGCCCCGTGCCGTGGTAGTACGGGGTGAACACTACTCTGACACCTCTCTCCCCCGCCGCCTTCAAAGCCTCGACAGCGATGACGCTGTGAATATTGTGAGCGTGGAGGACATCAACTTCCCCCAGGAGCTCGCTGAGCCTCTTCCTGAATAGACCCCTCTTCCTCGGGAAGTGATAAGCCCCGCCAGGGCTCCACGTAGGCCACCTGATCACTCTCACACCGTTCACATCCTCTTCCCGCGGGCTCTCCACACCCGGCTCCCCGGCCAGCACTGTCACCTCGTGACCCATTTTAACCAGCCTCTCCGACACTGATTTAACAA
>JAEMPJ010000032.1 GCA_022759365.1 Thermogladius sp.
TTTGAATAATCAAAGCTAATTAAAACAGGGTTGCAAAATGTTTAGACAGGGTACGAAGGGCCCGTCGCCTAGCTTGGATAGGGCGCCGGCCTTCGGAGCCGGAGGGCCCGGGTTCAAGTCCCGGCGGGCCCGCGCCCCCTTTAAATACCTTCCACGCTTCACGGCCTACTTGGGGTCGTGAACTATTATATGATTTACCTGGCGAAATCATGAGTGAGGTGATTACCTGGTAATCATTTTTGTTATCTTGTTCTAATTATTCTCCATGCGTTCTCCCCGCCTATTACAAATTACAGTAGTTATGCTAATCCTTACTCATGGGTAGAAAGGGGGCCTACAAGCACGCTTTACCTTGCAGACTCTTATATCAAGGAAGATGAGCTTGATGTGAGGGTATTAGACCACGTACTCAAGAAACGCAATAGACACCATGTGTTATCCGAGAAGTAGTGGCTTTAGGGATTTGGATTCAAGGTTTTAAAGGCATCAGGGTTTGGAGGAGTAATTGTCTCGAGGAAATTTGTCGAACAAGTCCCGGAATATGGTTGGGCAAATGTTGCATGTAGAGGGGTTGACGTCGCGGGTGGCTAGATAGTGTATTCCACACGCGTACTTCTTGTACAGGACATACATTGTTAGCCTGGCTACCTCAACATAAGCCTCCCACCCGCAGATCTCCCCTCTGGCGATTTTATCGGCTATGTCTTCAAGCATCGAGTTAACCTCGCTTATAGCCCCTAAGTCGTGTAGACCTCTCTCCCCCCTCACATATCTCGTGATGAGGGAGGGCGATATATCCAGGCACTTAGCGATATAGGCTCTATCAACGTTCCTGGCAAGCAGCTTCAATATAAGGGATTTCTTCAACGACGGCTCCACGTGTCTCGCGGCGAACTCGAATACGCTCTTCAACTCTACAACACCAATATCTTTTTCTTGATTTCTTCCGGGTTGTTGACTACTTCGGTTAAATCCTCAACTATCTCGAGGACACCGAGTAGCTTACCCTCACGGCTTTTCACCGGGGCCACCAGCACCCTTATTATCCTATCCCCCATCCTAGTCCAGAATTCACGGTACTTGAATTGGCCTTTCTTAATTGCCTCAACGTTGATCATCACATAGTTCTCCAGCCTCGGCGGGTGGCAGAACGGTATCCTCCTACCCAGAATAGTCTTAGTCCTGACAAAACCGCCCGATATCTCGCTTTCCGAGAAGAACCTTACATGGTCGCTCGCGTCAGCGTAAGTCAACTCTAGTGGGAGAGACCTGAATATGCCTTCGATCTCAGCGGGTGTTAGGAATCCTGTTTCAAGCTCTATATCCCCTTCTCTCCTAATCTGGTAGGTCTCGGCCTGGATCCCGTTTTTCTCAATAACAGTTTTAAACTCAGGCGGCAATTTCTCGAGTTGCTCACGAGTCACCTTGGCGTCAAGCTCATAGGGGTAAACCGGCTTAGCTGTAGGTTTCCACTCCCTCTCACCGGCTTCAACGATATAGCCCATCTCATCGGCGATTTCAGCTATAGCCGCCCACTCACCCTCACTCAGCAACGCCGATGCTGCCGGGTACAATATCTTGTTTTCCCTGAACACTAGGTCAGCTACCTCGTTTGACAGCTCGAGTAGCCGAGACGCGATCTCCACCGCTTTACCTCGATCCACAGCACCGGCTTGTTTCTCGAGGTCTGAGGACACCTGTCTAAGCTTCACCATAATCTGGTCTTCACGCCCCCACAGCACTCTAGGCACAGCGATTAAACCCCTCCTCTCGAGATAGGGGAATATGAGCATTTGCACCTTCCTGTAGTGTAGTCTAATCTTTCTCAGCTCTCCGAGTATCAGACGAATAGACCTCAGGTACCGCTCTAATTCTTCCACACTCTTTGAACCCGAGAGCGCCCGTGCGTAGACGCCTAGGGCCTCCGCTTGTTTAAGTATCCACTCGTTCTCCCTCAGCAGTAAATCAAGGGGGTGCCCTCTTGGAACTCCAAGGAGCTCTCTTGAAGCAAGGTACTCCCTGAATAACTCGACGTGCAGGTCGCATAGTTTCAATATCTCGTTGACTGGTACGCCTTCTCTAACTAGCTCCTGCTCGACTAAAGGTATCTCGAGGGGAGATACGCTTGCCAGGATCTCCCTGAACTTGGATTTCAACTCGCTCGGGCTGACACCACTGTGAATAGCTTTTAACATTTCCTTCAAAGCTCTTACCTTTTCTTCCTGGCTTACAGGTGTTGACATTTGTCAAACACCATATACCATTGATTGTAAAGACTCTTTATATACCTTACCTCGAGTCAATTCAATAAGCTGGGTGTACAGTGGGGATGCTCAATTGCTAAAATGACGCGTGGCAACAACCCGGCTCCATCAATGAGAGGGTAGCAGGATATCCACGAGTAAAGTAGTTGAAGAGGCGTAGACCCCTCTCCTAAGCCTTGGCGCGACTATGAAGACTTCTAATAGTAAACTCCGGCGGTGGATAAAGCTATATAAATCTGGCTCCTGAGAATTATTTACGAATTAACTCCTCGTTTTAAAGGGTTAATCATGGTTAATAAAACTACTGTAGGGAGACTTCTTTTCATCGTCGGGTTAATCCTATCCTCATTGTTCTTCCTTCTGCTTCCACGTAGCCCTCTTAAAGCCGGTTTAGAGAGGTTAATCGGTGAAAGCGCGGCGAGTGCTTTCACCAATGCCTTGGGCCTTCTCGCACCGGTCTTCATAGTTCCCGGATTCATAATACTAGAATCCCATGGGAAACCCAGAGAAGAGGTGGTGCGTCTCAGAGGATACATCATCATAGGGCTCCTGTCTTTGATCATAGGAGCGTATGTAAGCTACCGTTACTTCAACGTTGCAAAACGATTTATTCAGCGTGCTTAATATTCGTCTCATCATACACTGTCTTCTATTTAATCTGGCTTCGGAAGTACCGTAGAGGGGAAACCAGGTTTGAGCCCGGGTCTTTGAGAGTCTACCTATACAAAGGTGGAGAGGTCACTGAAGTAACCGAGGAGGAGTTGCCTAGCGAGTTGAGAGAGAGGCTGGAGTCTATTGCCAATAAAGTGCTGGAGGAGGTTAAACCGAGATTCCAATGGTACGAGATAGTCTTACTAGCTGTTTTTCTGTTCTTCGTAATCTCCGCTCTAATCGTACTAATTATATCGTAGAATACCCCCAGGGTTTAATCCTCTATCTTAAACCCCTCAGGGTTTCACGGGAGCTACCCTACCGGCATCCACGACCGTACCGGCCCTAGGGGTAGAACCAACCGTTCCATAGTGTTAGATGCGCCCAGCAACCCAGCCTGAGGAATCCGCATACAT
>JAEMPJ010000008.1 GCA_022759365.1 Thermogladius sp.
AGGCTCCAATCAGCTTACTTGATTACCTTCGAGCTCCGACGAGGTTAACAGCAGGTAGGCAAGGTATATTGCCTTGGATTGGTCGGCTAGGAAGCTTTCGATGACTTTTCTCAACTCAGGGTACAACTGCCCTTTCTCGAAGACCCTCGAGACAGCGAGAACCACGTCTTCAACCCTAACGGCCGGGTTGAACAGGCCGGCTTCGATCAGGGCGTCCCATATGTTCAAATCCCCCATCCAGGCAGGCCTCTTCACCTCCCGTATATCTATAAGCCTGTCAGGCCCCATGTTCTCCAACACTCTCACGAGCGTCCTCAAGTTAGCTGTCTTGAGCTGGGCTATAGTTTTCTCCTTGGAGTCGACTATCAGCTTGTAGTCCTCGTAATCTATTTTCTCAGCTATCATGGACTCCAGCTCTCTCAAGGGTTCAGGTGGCTTAATGTACGGTATGGGAGGGTAGATTTCTACAGCGTTGTAGAAGCCCTCGCCGTCGAAGAACCCTACCCCCGCTATCAAGGTTGTTTTCAGCGATTCCTCACCGGAGACCTCGGTGAACACGTAGAGGGAGCCTAGTTTAAGGGATCTACCTGGCTTGGGGATCCTGACCCTCACACCCTTCACAACTAGGTGGAGCTTCTTCCTGGATAAAATGTAGTCGACCACTCTCAGCATTTCCTGCTTGACAATACCCCAGTTGAAATCGTAGGACACGAGGCTCGAGTAAGCTAATTCGTCTATCTGGGACAAGAGTATTCTATCCAGCGGTGTGAAATCGTATTCCTCGACGAGTTTCCTCACATAACTCCAGTCAATCCAGTCTATGAGCCCCGCTGCCTCCGGCTCATGGAGGTTAAAGTACTTTGTTTCACCGACCTTAATTACATCGTACATAATCGTCTCGAAGGCTATGCCTAATCTCCTCCTCAATAGTATCATCAAGCTCGCTAGAGCCAGCCTAAGTAGCTCGGCGTTTTCAGCGGGGTCGACCTGGAAACTATAACCGTAGGTGAAATCCCTGTACTCTCCCCCGGTTGGTGTAGGTAGGTAGATATTCCTCCTATCATAGAATACTATTATCTCGCCCCCAGCTTTCAGAGACCTGGGCTTCTCGGATCTAAGAGACCAGATGCATCTATTGGGGATCTTCCTGTAAGCGCCAAAACCGTTGGATGGGACGTACACCACGCAGAGCTCATTCGACGAGATCCTGCCTGACAGCAGGTCTTTCAGGATGTTCGGTTTTTCACCCCACCCTTCTTTCACATACCTGTACTCCTCTAGGGCGACTCTGAAGGCGTCGTCGTGGTAGAAATCCACCTCCTTAAACCTCTTCTCTAAAACTCTTGCCACATGTCTCGAGCTCCCCCCTCTCTCAAGCGCTACAACAATAGCCTCCTCGCCGTAGTCGATGCAACCGGGTTGGAACCTCTCAACCAGGTCGCAGTGGCCTATCGGCTCTAAGGCGACCTCGCCTCCTTCTTTAACAAGGTACCTCTTAACCCCGTACGGGGGCCCGTACTCGTAGAAGTTCAGCCTCTCGAAGACCCTCTTCAGAGAATGGTAGTCGACTCTCCCGCTCTCCAGCAAGCCGGCTTTCTCGAGAGCCTCTCTCTCCTTGTCCGTCAACTCCATCTTGAACCAGGGTGATATGAGCTTGGAGAGCCCGAGGAATAGGTGGAGGTAGAGGTTGTCAGGGTTGATGAGGGTTCTCTCGACGCCTAGGTTGAGCCACTCCTCCAGGGCTTTGAAACCGTTCGCTAAAAGCTCTCTATCCCACCTACCAAGGGGGATTATGACTGTCTCCGAGAACCCTAGCTCCATCCTCCTACCCTTCCTCCCCTCCCTCTGGTAGAACTCCCTTACGTCCTCCGGTAGGCCTAGGTGGACTACCCTGCCCACCTCCCCTATGTCTATCCCCTGGGAGAGGGTTCTAGGGGATATCAGTAGTTTCACAATGCCCCTCCTAGTCTTCTCCTCGACCTCCTCCCTCTTCTCTTTGGGGACGAGGTGGTGGTGTGTTGAAGCAGGTATATCCTCCCCCAGCCTGCTCTTAAGCTCTCTTAAAACCTCCTCCGCGTGGCTAATGCTCTTGGTGAAGACTATTGTAGCGTAGTCGTCGTTGAGGTAGTGGGATAAAATCTCTGTGTAGTCGAGGTGGATTGAAGGAGTTTCAACACCTATTGACTCCAGGTACTGGATGTAGAAGTAAGGCTTCTCAGCGAACAAATTAAAATCTTCTAGAGCTCTCTTAACCTCGTCCGGTAATTTCCCCTGGATCTCCGGTCTAGCCGCCTGCGACCTCAGCTTATCCCAGATATCCCGGAGGTTCTTGCCGAGGATGATGTAAACCCTGTTCTCAACTCTGAAAGGCTTGCCCTTAACAACCCTGTAGCCCCTCCCTGTCACCCTCTTAAGAAACTCCCCTAGATCCTCGGGTTGAGATATCGTAGCTCCCAACACAGCAACCAGAGGCTTCTTATCTGAAACCTCGGAGATTATCTCGAGTATTCCGAGTAGTAGTGCTATGCTACGTGGACTGTAGAAATCTATTTCGTCGACCACGATCAGGTCTACCTCCTTGTAGTAGTTGTATAGTAGTGCTGAGGTCTGCGATAACAGGAATTTCTTTAGATCGCCTAGTAGGAAAGCCGGGTTTGTCACGACGATCCCCGCTCTACCCAGCTCCTCCATTAAACGAGTCCTACCCCCCGCGAGCTTCCTCTTGACCTTGGAGCTGTCTAGCTGAGTGAACCCTAGCTTCAGCAACTTGCTGTACTCTCCAATCCTCCTGACCTGGTCATTTGCCAAGGCGAGAGTGGGGTATATCGCGAGCGCTTTAACAGGGTCGCCCCGCCTCACGCGCTCTAGGACATAGAGAACCCACGCCTCCGTCTTCCCGCTACCTGTACCAGACACGAGTATAACGTTCTCACCGTTTCTCAGGGCGTTCAAAGCCTCTAGCTGGTGGCTGTAAAGCCTCTGCCCACCAATCCTCGTACCGCTCAGCTCAGGTATTATATCCGCGAATCGAACCTCGGTGAAATCTGGTTGAGAAGCCTCCTCTACATTGAAGTAGTACCTGTAACCCATCTTATCCAGGAAAACCCTGGTATCCACCCGCATCCTTGAAGCGCCTTCAAAACCCGAAGCCAGGCAAGCCAGTCTTAAATCATCAATACACGGCTTAAAACAATTCTAGGCCCGGGACAAGTAGATTACAGGCTAATCCTCTAAATCCACCACCTGTTCTCCAACACACCTGGCTCACCCTTCTAGTAAAGATCCCTCTCGCTCCCACCTACCTGCAA
>JAEMPJ010000003.1 GCA_022759365.1 Thermogladius sp.
ATCCCACTCCTTCATCCTCTCCACGTTAGGAGAGCCGCAGTAGGGGCACTTCATATAACTGGTATCATATCCGATAATTTTATTGATATCGGCTGGAATAGTTACTTTTAAGGCGTAGAGTTATACATGGAGACCCTCCTGGAACGGGGCATCCCCATTGACGCCGTCAACGAGTACTCCGCCGTGGAGAAGGGGGCCGGCCGGCCGCCGCATTGGGAGATGGTGTTTTGGTGGACGCGGAAGCCGCTGGCAAGTGCCAGAGTCGTAGTGGCGGCGCCTCTACCTGAGGACGCCTACCAGACGACGGAGCAGCTCCTCAACTACTCCGAGAACATGTACAGCGAGGTTCGTTTCCTTTTGGTAACCTAATATGTCCACTATCAATCACCAAATTGATATTGATGAGATATTAACATGCATCAGAAATGCCATTATTCAAGCTCATACCGAGGAAGATGTTAGAGTTAGAGTTTCGAATTGTATCGAGGAGAAGATACTGAGGCCGCTGGGCATAACCCAGGTGGGGAAATACGAGTATACGTTGATCTCAGGTGCAAGGGTCGACGCATTGTATGGACATGTTATAATTGAATATAAGGCTCCTGGCAAGCTCTCAGGAGAATCCGATATCCAGAAGGCTAAGGAGCAGGTCATAAGCTACATCAAGGACGAGGCTGGTAGCGAGGAATTGTGGGATAGATACCTAGGCGTCATCATCAGCGACAGGATTGCCTTTGTTAGGTACGATAGGAGCGGTGGCGCGTGGATACTTAGGGGGCCTTATGAGGTTAGGCGCGAGGTCATCATAAAGCTTATTGAAGCCCTAAGGGGACTTAAGAGGAAGAGCCTAAGCGTAAATAACATAGTCGCCGACTTCGGCCCCGAATCGCCAATAGCCAAGAGGACCATTAAGCTACTCTACACGAAGCTACTCACCGCCAAGAGCAAGAGGACAGGCATACTCTTCGAGGACTGGATGAGGCTCTTCAAGCAAGCCACGGGTTATGACCCAAATAAACTTAAGGAGCTTAAGAAATTGGTAGAGGAGTATGGCCTAAGCGAGTCTAGCGTCAACTACGACGCGCTCATATTTTCAGTACACACCTACTACGCATTGATAATGAAACTCCTGGCCGCCGAGGTGGCTTACCTATATGGCAGCGGCAAGTTCTACAGGTCGTACATTGCGGAGCTCGACGATGCGTATGTCAAACATGGCGTTGAAGGAGTGGCGACCGTGTTAAAGGAACTGGAGGACGGCGGAATCTTCAAGAGGCTACTGAATATCGAGAACTTCCTAGAGGGCGACTACTTCTCTTGGTACCTGGAGGAGATCGATAGGGATTTGGCCGACGCCATCGCCGAAATTGCGAGGAGGCTCTCGGATTACGAGATAGCGACGCCACAGCTGGAGCCTGAGTTCGCCAGGGACTTGCTGAAGAGGCTTTATCAAAATCTCATGCCGAGGGATATAAGGCATAGCCTAGGTGAGTACTATACGCCCGACTGGCTCGCTGAGCTGATGCTCGACGAGGTTGGGTTAAGCCTAGAGAACCTAATCAAGATGGGCGAGGGCGACCCGTTAAAGCCTCTCAAGGTCAAGGTCTTGGACCCAGCCTGCGGCTCAGGCACATTCCTAGTGCTATACATCAGCAGGCTCAGAAGATACGCCGAAGAACACTTCCTAGTCGATGCTTTACCGAATTACGTACTTGAGAATATTGTTGGCTACGACCTAAACCCACTGGCCGTGTTAACCGCAAGGACGAATTACCTACTAGCCATCGCCGACCTACTTGCATATATTAGGGGGACCGTCGAAATCCCAATCTATCTAGCCGATTCGATAATGATCGAAGAGAGGTATGAGCTTAAAGGCGGCAAAGACGTGTATGTGCTAAGGACCGTAGCCGGCGAATTCAGGATACCCAAGGATATTGCGAGGAATCCCGACCTACTAAGGAAAGTACTGGACGAAGTAAGAACATGCCTAGAGAACATGTGCAGCCCCTCCGATTTCTCTCAAAGGCTTAAACTGTATAACTTAGACCATACTGACGTTGAAATACTACTTGATCTCTACAATAAGCTATTGGACCTCGAGAGACAAGGTAAGGATAAGGTGTGGGTATCGATCCTCAGAAACGCCTTCGCGCCGATACTCAAGGGCAAATTCGACATAGTCGTCGGCAACCCGCCTTGGGTCAACTGGGAAAACCTACCGGAGCAGTACCGGGAAGTGAGTAAAAGCCTCTGGGAGAACTACGGTTTAGCAGAGATTACGGGAAAGACCGGGCTAGGCAAGGTCAAGAAAGACTTAGCCATGCTATTTCTGGCAAGAAGCTTCGACCGCTACCTGAAGGAGGGTGGTAAGCTGGGTTTCCTAATAACATTCACGGTGTTCAAGACCCAAGCCGGAGCTGGCTTCAGGAGCTTCCTGGCCAGGAATACGAAGATACATGTTATTCACGACTTAGTGACCCTAATGCCCTTTGAAGGCGCCACAAACAGGACAGGAGCTGTTGTAGTGGAGAAGATATGTGACCTAGATAGAATCAGAGAGAATACGTGCAGTGCAATTGTCGAGGTGCGGAAATCTAACATAAATGGAGTGAGGAATGTGGTATGGGTCGGCAAACAAATAGACCCAGACACGCCGCTAGAGGAAGTCCTTAAGACAGTAAGACGTTACGAGATAGTCATGATACCATTAATGCACAACGACCCAGCGTCGCCGTGGATGCAAGTTACACCTAACATTGCAAATGCGGCTAGGAAAGTAATAGGCGAGAGCGGATACTACAAGGCACATGCAGGTGTGTACACAGGCCTTAATCAGGTTTATTACGTCAAGGTGCTTGAGAGGACCTCTGACGGCATGTTAATCATAACAAACCCGCCTGAAAGTGGACAAAAGAAAAAAGTCAAGCAAGTCGAGGCTAAGGTTGAGCCTGATCTCGTTTATCCGTTGATTAGGGGTGAGGATGTGAAGAAATGGTATGTGGAGTTTAAGGATAGGTACATTATCTTGCCCTTGGATTCTAAAGGCAATAGTTTAAGCCCTACTACTATGAGAATTAAATATCCAAATGCGTACAGATATTTTTACCAGTTCTTTAATGAATTAATAAGCAGAGGAGGGGAACCTTACAAGTCTAAGCTAAAGCCGTATAAGAACTTGCCATTAGAAAGAGCCGAGAAGTTAGCACCACCATTCTACTGGGTTTTCAATGCTAGTCCAAGCTTA
>JAEMPJ010000036.1 GCA_022759365.1 Thermogladius sp.
CTGGCGATCTCGTTGGGGTTCCACCCGGTTATGTCGGTGAGCTTGTGACCGTCACCTATTAGAACCCTCCCCTTCTCGGGAGTATAGTAGCCTGTTATAACGTTGAAGAGAGTTGTCTTACCAGATCCATTCGGGCCTATTATCCCTACTTTCGACGAGGAGGGGACTTCCATCGAGACGTCGTCGAGGGCCACTAGCCCGCCGAACCTCTTGGTCAACTTCTCCACTACAACCCTCATTTCGAATCCCCTCCGCCGCCTTCACCCAGCTTTAATCCTGTGGACTTCTCGGGGATCAGCCCTTCTGGCTTTTTAATTAGAACTATAATCATGAGTAGACCTACTACAATCCACCTCAGGTAGTCGGGCGTGATGAAAGCAACCCCTATGTAGGGCACGATAAACCTCATAGCGTAGTCGACGGATGCTAGGAGCACTGTCCCAACGATACCGCCCGCTATGCTTCCGAGACCACCTATAATGATCATGGCCCAGATGTTGAATGTCAGGGATGGTGTAAACATGTTGGGGTTGATGCTGGTAAAGTAGTAGGCCCATAGAACCCCTGCTACACCTGTGAGGCCCGATGAGAGGGCTAGTATCCTAGCCTTCATTAATACCGTAGGCCAGCCTGCGTAAAGCGCTACGAGCTCGTCGTCGCGGATGCCTCTCAGTATCCTGCCTAAAGGCGAGTTCAGTATCCTGCTCACAGTGAGGAGGGTTATCCCTGCAAATGCTAGCACTACCAGCAGGTAGAGTAGCCCGGCTAGCTTTGGATCCTTGACCCAAGCGAAGGGGCTCGGTATACCCATGAAGCCCTTGCTCTCGCCGAGCGCGCTTGTATTCAAGTATATCAGCCTGAGGACCTCGCCCAAGCTCAGTAGCGTGAAGCCTACCAGCGCGCTTCCAACCCTGTGGATAGGGTATGTTAGCGCGAGGCCTAACGCGGCTGTAGCAGCAAAGCCAACGATAATGGAGAGGGCGAAGACGCCTAAGTCCATCACAGGGTTGCTCCGGCCCATGTTCAGCAGGATTTGGATCCCGTTTACATCGAAGGGCGAGAACCCACCCCCGTAGATCGCCAGGGGGAGGTAGGTGCCTATAACAGCTCCCACGTAGGCTCCGAGCCCGTAGAAAGCGGTCTTACCGAAGTTTGTTATCCCGCTGGACGTCTCTAGGGTTAGAGTGAGGGATAATATTAGATATATCCCAATGTAGGTTCCCAGTGTTGTGAGGAAGCTCGCAACATCTATCATATTCTCCTACCCCTCCTAAACCGGTAGGGTATGCCGCCTGCGGCTCCTAGGGGCGGGCTGATTATGAGCGTCGCTATCAGCACGGTGAAGGTTAGCATAGGCTTGACGCTGGCGGGCACACCTAGGTAGGTGCTGAGGAAGTCTGTGCCGAAGTTCTCGACGCCGCTGATCAGGAGTGAGCCTACAGCAGTCCGAGTAATAGATGTTAAGCCACCTATGAAGGCTATCGTGAAGGCCTGGAGTATTAGGGAGTCGCCTACCTCCGGCGTGATAGCCCCACTGTAGGATGTCCACATGACGCCCGCTAGTGAGATCAACCCTGAGGTGATGAACCAGGTTAAGTTTTCCACACGGCTCACAGAAACCCCCGACAAGGCGGCCAGGGTGGGGTTGTCCGCAACCGCTAATATTGCTCTACCCACCCTCGTCTTGCCGAGCATTATGAGGAAGAGTGTAATCGATGTCCCGGCTACAAGGGGGAATACTATATAGCTTTCTTGGACACCGCTTAAACCAAGCCTGCTTGCCAGGCTTGCGACATCGCTGTAATTTATTTGACCGTAGGATACGAGATTTGCCTTCCAGAAGTAGCCGGCTATATCTGAGATCACATACAAGATGTATTTGAAAACGATCCACAAGCCCATGGAGGCGATCATCAGAACGTCCGGTTTAACCCTCTTGTTTGAAAGGGGTTTGAAAACAAGTAGGTTTGAGAGGTACCCTATCGCCCCTACTATAATGAAGGATGCCACTGCTGTGACAAGGAGGTAGTTGCCTCCAATGGATCGCCTCAAGTAGTAGTCCAGCATAACACCGGTGTAAGCCCCGTAGGCAATATAGGTTGACACTGTGAAGTTTATTACTTTTGTTACACGGTAAGCAACGACAAGGGGTATAGAGATCGTGAGGTAGAGGAGAGAGAACAGGAAAAAACTAACTAGATCTTGGGTTATCAGCATTTTTCATCACTTGTACGGTGTTGTAGTGAATATTACGGTGTCGCCCTGGATCATGCCTACATCCATGAACTGGTAGCCTTGGCCGGACTGGAGTATAGCCCACACGCCGTAATCCTGGTTTGCCTTGTCCCCGTTCTCGTCGAACATCGCCCAACCGCTTGGGCCGTAGTAGTGTTTCGCAACCTCGACTAAGGCGCTCCTGATGGCATCACCGTCATAGCTCCCGGCCTTAAGTATAGCCCAGCCGGCTAGCTGGATTGCGTCGTACAGGTTGTCGCAGAAGACCGTGGGTTCAACCCCGTACTTCTCCTTCAGCTTCCTGGCGAACTCGTCGTAGAGCGGGTTGTGGGTGAAGAGGGGCCTGGTTCCCAGTAGCTTGACTTTCTGTGCGAACCCCCCTATCGTCGGGGACAGCAGTTCCTGGGCGCCGTGGGGGCCCTCGGAAAGGAACCAGCGGACACTCGACAACACATCGCTGGAGGCCGCGTGAGCCAGTATGTTGGCGGCGTCGGTGTCGAAGGCTATCAAGACGACCGCGTCCGCACCTGTCGACTGTACTTTAGAGGCAAGGGCGTTGACCTCTGAGGTGTAATCGCTTAAACCTGTCTGATATGGTAGGTCGTATACTTTAGTCCCATTGAGCTGGGAGAAGTAGTTGGCGAAGAAGCTGGCGAACGCGTTGCCGTACTCATCGTTACGGTGGAAGACGACTACAGTCCTAGCCCCCTGGCTGTACGCTAGCGTAGCGAGGGCTCTAGCCTGCTTCGCATCGCTACCCGTAGTCCTGAATATAAAGTCGTTGGGTATGGCGAGAGTCGGCGCCGTTGACGAAGGCGAGATGATCACAATGTGGTTTGCGTCTGCGAACGCCTTAACGGCTTTAACCTGCGAACTGGCCGCGGGGCCTATCACGACTTTA
>JAEMPJ010000016.1 GCA_022759365.1 Thermogladius sp.
GCCTATTTTCCCCTGACATTTTTGTCTCCAAGCTCCAGCTTATCGGTATAGAGCCGAATTGCCTTCTCAGACAGGGGTGCTTGATAGGTATCTTCTTCAACACAGTGTTCTACGCCCTATATCAAAAATGTGGGGTTGGAACGCCGGGATGCTACTCGAATCTGGGTCTCCCGTATCTTGCAGCCAACAGCACGCTTGCCGCAGTCCACGTTGCAAGGACTACTATCAAGTAGATGGGTTGTACAGGGGCCTCCTTGAACACTAGCCACCTGGCGAGTTCAGCCGTCGCCGCTGTGGGGGTCGCGAGAGCGGCTTCCCTCACGAGCGGCGGGAGGAACGATGCCGGGTAGTAGACGGGTGGGAGGAATGAGAGTATGAATGACACCGGGTTTGTGATGGCGGATATGTTGGTCGGGTTCCTCACGCCGAATCCTATCAAGACCCCTATGGATACAGAGATGAAAAGTAGGGGTAGCGAAGCCAACAGGGTGACCGAGAGCACCGGGAGCTGGTTTGTTAGTAGGGAGACCGCCGCGAGTGGGATAAGCATGGTGGGGATCCACATCAACTCCCCGAGGAACACGCCGAGGAAGTACCTTGGTATAGATATCGGTGAGGCCACGTACATTTCCAGGATCCTCGTGATCTTATCGTAGCCCAAGGACTGCCCAACCCCGTTCACCCCTCCGGCAAAAATCATCGCCACAACCATCCCTATCACAGCGTTCTTCAAGCCGAAAGACCCTCCCAGCGCCCACAGCATGATTACGAAGGCGGCGGTCATGCTGGCATCCTGTATAATCCAGCCGGGTTGCCTGAGTAGGGGTGCTACGTCTAGCAGGGCTACCCCTAGCATGCCTCTCAGGGAGACAACTAGTCTTCTCATAGACCAGCCTCACCGCCTTTAATGCTGAAGAGGTATACGTCCTCCACGTCAACCTCCCTGATACTGACATCTCTGAGGTCTCTCAAAGTGTAGAGGTAGTCTAAAGCCTCGGATCTCTCCTTAAAGTACACCCTTGTGAAGTCGCCTGTCTTGATCTTCACGTGCTCGTTGCCAGCTACGACATCACCAGACCTCACGACAACCTTGTACTTGTATGGGAACTCCTCCATCAGCTTCTTGAAATCTCCCCCACCCTTAGACACGCCGCTGTCTATGATGAGGATTTTATCCGCGATATTCTCAACCTCCCTCATCTCGTGGGTTGTGTATATCACGCATCTACCAGCAGAGTATTTTCTTATAGCGCTCCACAAGACATACTTGCCCTCAACGTCGAGGCCTACGCTGGGCTCGTCTAGGAAGAGTATCTCAGAGCCCGATGCTAGCGTCATAGCGAGGAGGACTCTCCTCCTCTCCCCGCCGCTTAGAGCGTACCCGCTCCTATCCCTTAGATCCCACAAGCCGATTTCCTCAAGCCATCTCCTAGCCTCTCTCTCAGCGTCGGATAAGCTGAACCCCCTGGCCACCAGGTACCATTTCACAGCGTAGAGCGGGGTCCACGAGGGGTTTATACTCCCGTCCTGGGGCATCAGGGCTATATGCCTCCTAATCTCCCTGTACTCTCTGTACACGTCGTAGCCCATCACGCGGGCTAGCCCGCCTGTAGGCTTAATTAGGGTTGAAAGGATGTTTATCGTAGTCGTCTTCCCAGCACCGTTGGGCCCCAGCACCACGAGGATCTCGCCTCTCCTAGCCTCCAGGCTGACATCCCTGACGCCCCAAACCCCGTTCGAGTACCTTTTCGACAAGTGCTCCGCGTAGACTTCAGCCATGCCACCACCAGGGATGGTCTCCGGGACTCGTCAACCATAAATCTTCTGACGAGAGATCTCGTCTTCCCCCGAGGAACAAATGACGAGGATCGTTTTCAGATGGATATTTAGATGACGATTCAACTAGTTAAACCATGGAGGGAAACCTTGCCCGGGGAGGACATAGACAGGATTTTCACAGCGTTATCCCACGAGATCAGGAGGGAGATCATCAGAGTGCTCGCTGAGAAGCCGCCTAAAACATTCTCCGAGCTGATGAACGAGCTCCACATCGAGGACACTGGAACCATGGTATTCCACCTGAGGAAGCTCAGCGGTCTCATCGAGAAAAACGAGCGGGGGGAGTATGTTCTAACAGACCTCGGTAGGAGGGCGTACCAGCTACTCCGCCAGCTGGAGTCAGGTGGGGGAGGGGTAGCTGAGGTTGCGTCGGGGAAGAGAGGTGA
The DNA here is from genome assembly GCA_022759365.1 of Thermogladius sp. Taxonomy (GTDB): domain Archaea; phylum Thermoproteota; class Thermoprotei_A; order Sulfolobales; family Desulfurococcaceae; genus Thermogladius. The sequence goes on from JAEMPJ010000016.1 coordinate 2,226, forward strand.
GGGGGAGAGAATGGGGGAAGCTGGTGGAAGCGAGGGGGCGAGGGCTGTCCCGGGAACCCTGGTGATAGGCGATAGGCTGAGGCTCCACCTCGACAGAGACTTCCTTGAGAGCGTGAAGTCCTCGGGGAAGAAGCTGGTGGTTAGAGACGTGATCGACTTAACCATATCAGATGATGTAGACCCCGCCTTATTCGGGGAGACAGTGGAGGAGATCAGCGATGTGATCAGCTTGAAGGCGCCTAAGAGGCTGAGGAGCATGGTGGAGCTGAAGAGTAGAGATGTACTCTCTATTAGTTACTTTGAGGAGGCTCCTGGAAAGCCCTCTCGCCTAGACCTGAGCTCTCGGATAGGCGGTGTATCCGAAATGATCTCCGCGACTGTGACCTCAGTGCTCGCGAGTGTTTTCAAGAGCCTGCCTAAACTGGCTGGGCGGGGCGTAGAGAGGTTTGCTGAGAAGAAGCTCGTGTACTCCAGCGAGATCCCGGAGAACGTTTCCAGGGTAAGAATAGAGGTTGAGAGAGGAGTTGTTTACACAGTTGAGTCCGAGAAACCCCGGGTAGCTATCTACTCTGCTGGAAGGGGTTGTAGTGAGGGGGATTACTCCATAGACTACAAGGGCGACGAGATGACTCTCACCGTGGAGGGCTGCGTAGCGGACATCACACTACCCCGTAGACTGTTTGAATCCGTGAGCGTCGAAGTCGCCGACGGGGTGGTGGATGTGAGGTTCAACCAGGGTTTCAAGCAGGCTTGGATCGAAGTTGAAGGAGGGTTAGTCAACATATCCTCCCCCAACACACCGGCCTCCAGCCTGCGTGGTGAGGTGAACGGCGGGTTGCTCACGTTGAAACTGGGCTACGCGAGGTACGAGGGGGAGTCAAGCCTAGACCTCGAGGTCAACGGGGG
>JAEMPJ010000012.1 GCA_022759365.1 Thermogladius sp.
AAGAAGAGGAGGGCGAGGCTTGTAGAAGGGCAGCACCACCTCGAACACATCCTCTCGGTTGTGGGGGAGAAGTGGTTGGAAGGGAAGATATTGGGGGTCGCGTTGGATGGGCTGGGGTGGGGCGACGACAACACTATTTGGGGTGGAGAGGTCATCTTAGTGGACACGGAGGAAGCATCCTACAAGAGGGTTGCCAGCTTAAGCCCACTCCCCTTGACAAGCGACATGGATACTGTTAAACCCCTGAGGATTCTTGCTGGACTACTAGCACAGAAAGGGTTCAGCCAAGAGGAAACAGTATTGCTACTAAAGCGTATCGGCCTAAGCGAGGGGGAAATCCGCGAGATGCTACTCGTACACAGGCTTGTGAACCGGGGCTGGTTTAAACCCGCTTCAAGCACGGGGAGGCTTATAGACGCCGCCTCAGCCATCCTCGGTGTCGGGAGAGAGAGGAGCTATGACGGTGAGCCAGCTATAAGACTTGAAGCCGTCGCCTTCAACGGGGGTTTGATCGACCCGCCAGTCATACGCACCTACAGTGAGAACGGTGTTTTGAGATTGGATGCATGGAGGTATGTTGAATGGGTTCTAGAAAATCTGGGGGCACCCATCCCTCATGTAGCCCGCACTTTCCTCGAGTCTCTTGGCGAAGGCTACGGCAGGCTTATTGCGGAGTCAGCGCGGGGTCTAAGAGTTGAGCCCGAGATCGTTGTCTCAGGCGGTGCGGGTGTCAACGAGTTTATTGTGAGAGGTTTGGAGAAAGTCCTTGAACCAGAGGGGTTTAAGGTGGTCTTGCCCTCGAGGATACCTTTAAACGATGAAGGCATATCCTTCGGGCAGGTCTACTACTGCCTACTAGCCTGCGGTTCCACCTGAGACATTCTCTCCCTCAACTTGACTATCGCGTCTAGGATCGCCTCAGGCCTCGGGGGGCACCCGGGAACGTAGACGTCAACGGGGACGACCTTGTCAGCCCCCTTCAACACACTGTAGGATTTCTGGAAGACGCCCCCGTCTATAGCGCATGCTCCAACCGCTATAACAAACTTCGGCGAGGGCATCTGGTCGTATAGCCTCTTCAACCTCTCAGCACTCTTCTTAGTTAAAGCGCCTGTGACTACGAGTATGTCTCCGTGTCTTATAGAGGGGGCGAGTTTAACACCAAATCTCTCGGGGTCATATAAGGGTGTTAAAGCAGCTAGAACCTCGATGTCGCAACCGTTGCAGGCCCCTGTATTGAAGTGGACGAGCCAGGGAGAGTATCTTGTAAACCTGTACTTCAAATCAACCACCACTGTACTAGTTTGCTAGGTGAGATATTAAGTATCTTCGTTCGGATAGCCTACCTAACGCCTTTTTTAAAAAATCGCTCTCCCAATAGTATTCTCAACGGTGGTTTCAGCTGTACCCTGGCTTACCGGAAGGAGGATTAGTTAAGCCGAACAGGAGGGTATACGTATTCGACTTGTCTCTGGTTAGGAGTATTTTCCAGAATTTGATTCGCGAGAGGGGTGTTGAGGGCTTTTACATTTCAACCATCGTCGGAGTCGATTTGAAGGATAAGGGTGTTATAAGACTAGACTACTTCACGGTTCTACTCCCAGAGGAGGAGACGATCGTATTCCGAACGACGATCCCCCGCGAGAACCCTGTGATAGACAGCATCATAGACATAGTGCCGGGCGCCTACAGCGCGGAGCTAGAGATCCACGATCTACTCGGAGTAATCTTCAAGGGCAACGAGTTTTTGAAGAGGGGTTTCTTCGTCCCTAGGGATATAGTTGAAAGCGGCGTCTACCCCTTGAGGAGGGGTTGAATTGGTTGACAAGGTTATTGAAATACCTGTAAGCGTTGAGATACCAGTTGGCCCCCAGCACCCTGCGCTCCACGAGCCTGTATTGCTGAAGGCGTACGCAGACGGTGAGGTCGTCGTCAAGGTTGAAGTAAACACCGGCTACAACCACAGAGGGATCGAGAAGTTGTTGGAGCTCAACTCCTTCTACAAGGATATCTTCATTGTGGGCAGGGTCTGCGGTATATGCAATACCGTGCATACAAACGTCTATGTGAGAGCCCTCGAGCAGATACTCGGGGTTGAGCCATGTAGGAGGGCTAGGTATCTCAGAGTCCTGGCAATGGAGCTCGAAAGAATCCACAGCCACATGTTGATCAACGCCGTCATGGCCGAGGTGATAGGCTTCGACACTCTCTTCATGAACATAATGCTCGACCGTGAGAAGGTGATGAAAGCCAAGGAGATACTCACTGGTGGGCGGGTAATGGCCGACTACATGATGGTTGGAGGGGTGAGGAGGGATTTAAGTGATGGGGATGCGGAGAGGCTCGCAAGGATCATAAGCAGTCTGAGAGAGAGGCTGGAGTACTATAAGAAGGTCTTCGAGGAGGATATCACTATAGGGAAGAGGCTTGTAAACATCGGCGTGCTGAAGAGGAGGGATGCCGTATCCCACAGCCTGCTTGGACCCGTGGCTAGGGGGAGCGGGGTTAGAATTGACGCTAGAGTCAGCGACAGGTATGACGCCTACGATGAATTGAAGCCCGAGGTTGTTGTAAGAGATGAGGGGGATAGCTGGGCTAGAATGATGGTTAGATGGGATGAGGCTTTAATTTCCGCAGAACTTTCTCTCAGAGTCCTCCAAAGCCTCCCAAGAGACTGCAACCCTGTACCCGATGAAAAGAGGTTGCCGAGGAAGCTCCCGGCTGGGGAAGCCTACACGAGGGTTGAGGCCCCTAGGGGAGAGTTAACGTATTTTGTTATGAGCGATGGAGGGGTTAACCCGTATAGAGTGAAGATTAGAACCCCCTCCTTCACGAACATAATAAACTCGGCTTTCCTATACGAAGGCTATACTATAGCAGACCTGCCCGTGATACTCGCGAGCCTAGACCCCTGCATCTCCTGCATGGAGAGAGCTTTAGTGACAGACCTTAAGACCGGTTCGAGAAAGGTTATCCCCTTCACTGAGTTGAGTAGAGGTGGGGGAGAGTGGGGAGGCCGAGGCTACTACCTTCAGTAGTGAAGAACCTGGCCCTTAAACCCGCAACAATACAGTACCCATACGTGAGAACAGAAATCGAGGCTTCTTTCAGGGGTAGGCAATACGAT
>JAEMPJ010000053.1 GCA_022759365.1 Thermogladius sp.
TCGTATGTCTAGGTGATAGTATGGGAAGAAATGTAGCCCTCCTCGTAGCATTATTGCTAGTAGTGGTAGTCGCACAGTCTGCAGCGGTATCCTGGTCTTTGAATATAGGGGTGGTTAAGAAGGATTTAGCTGTCTCACCCCTCTCGGAGAAAGCCGTTGCCCAGGCCTATGCGTCCCCGATAATACCGCCCGGCTACGGTTTATATGCCGGAGTCGACGCTAGGCCAGGTGTATCGACGAGCATGTTCTGGAGCTGGCAGGACTACCCTGGTTACGTTCCAGGTGTTCAGCCGGTTATAGTCCCCTTGTTCGTTAACACGCCCTCCAACAACATCTCCGCCCCTAACTACCCGCCGACCCCCTCAAGCAACATTGTCTCGCTGCCCTCGGGTAGTTTCTCCAAGATACTTCTGAGAGTCAACGTCACTCTAGCCAGTGCTGTCCAAGGTAGGCCCGGTGTAAACTACGATAGAGCCCTCTGGATATTCGTCGACGGGGTTCCGCTTCTAATAGGTACGACTGCGCAGAGATTCAACTACACTTTAATAGCGGATGTGACCTACTTATACCCCCTCCTGGTAGGCGGGTCCCACAACTTCACTATGATACTGAACAACTGGGTTATACCCAGCCTGGGTTTAACGGGCTACTTCATAGTGAACGCCAGCCTACTATACTACCCTGGTACACCACCCCCGGATGTACCCGATGTTATAGTCCCCCTCTGGAATACCAGCGGGATATCCTGGTTCTCGTTGAACAGTGGACAGCCGTCTACATGGCAGGTGGTAAACCTCCAGGGGAATTTCGTCCAAGCCCTCCTCTATCTATACGCTGAGGGGGCCTCCTACGACGAGTTCTGGTGGACTAACATCCCCACGGACAGGTTCATAATGGTGTACTCCGACGGGAGGCTAATAGCTGTCACACAGGCCTTCCCCTACATATACACCGGCGGCGTCATGCCCTTCCTCTGGAGGCCAGTGCCGTCGATAGATACCTACGCATTCCACCCCTTCGTCGTAGACATCACGCCCTACCTCCCCTTCCTAGTCGGCTCCCACAACATATCTGTGACTGTAACAAACAACATGAACTACTGGTGGCTGGGCGGGTTCCTGGCGCTTAAAACCTCGAGTCAAAGCGTCTCATACAGGTTCCTAGGGGATTCACCCTCATTCACGAGGAGCGAGGGGCAGACCAGTGTGGGAGGGAGTGTTGTCTACAGCGTCACAACCGCTTTCTCCAACACGGCTTCGTTGAATATAAGTGTAGGGGGCTCAACATACACTTACACAACCCGGTACTATGTTTACGCCAGCGGCGTCCAAGCGTACAGTGATGTATGGTGGAACACGACTCTAAACCAGGTATGGGGCTACACGAGCACATGGAGCGGTATCACAGTGTCTAGGCTCGAGACGTCGAGTATCACGATGGACTACTTTGAGGCGGTCACGCCTCAAGGCGATGTAAGCAAGGCTTCTACGAGCAACCCTGTCCCGGCGCAGGACGTGCTGAGAGTGTACATAAACCACGTGTACGAGGCCAGGTTCTCCTCCAACCTAGCGGGCCCCGTCACCTCAACGTACGTGAGGCAGGCGGTCACGGCTTCGGGAGGGATGGTTGTAGGCCTCTTGTTCATATCCCCGACAGGTTCTATAATAACATCTATTACAAGCGTATCAGCTAAGAACACTAAGACGGAGTACTATGAGGTTAAACTAGGGCCCAGCCTGCTGTACAGGTTCAACAGGCTGACAGCAGGCTCCACCTCGTACCCGCCTCTAGCATACATCCTTGAGAGAGATATAGTCGGCGTCTACTCGGCTAGGTGAACCCCTTTAACCCTATCGAATTTTTTCTCCACAACTCTGTCAGCGTATCCTATTAGAAGCAGGTCTATGTACCCCTTGAAGAACCCCGTCGAGACCACGCCCGGGATAGACTCTATCCTCCCCGCAATCTCCTCAGCGCTCCTCTCTGGAGGGATCTCGACGTCGAGTATCACGCCGCCTACATCCGATACAACCGGCCCGTACTTCCCCTTCCTCAATGCTCTCGGGTACGCTTTTAAACCCATGGATCTAATCCTCGACAACACGATGTTCAAGGCCTGGGGCAGTACTTCGACTGGTAGAGGGCTCTTCTCCCCTAGTCTCTCAACAACCTTACTGTAGTCAACTATGAATATGTTGAACCTAGAGCTGTAGGAGAGTATTTTCTCAAGGGTCATAGCCCCGCCCCCGCCCTTCAACATGCGGCCATCCCCGTCCACCTCGTCAGCCCCGTCGACGTAGGCATCGAGGTAGCTCACGGTCGATGGGTCGAGCACCCTGAAGCCGTTCTCCGCGAGCTTCAACGCGGTGTCAAGGGATGAGGATGTGAAGAGGAGCCTCCCCCTATCTACGCGCCTCCTGGAGAGCTCTTCAATAAACTTCTCGACCGTGCTACCCGTCCCCACGCCAATCAGGCTGAACCCTCTCTCAAGAACTATGTCGACCGCTCTCTCGGCAGCCTTCTTCTTAGCCTCCTCAACGCTCATGATAAACTACCTCTTGGAGTGTTCTCCAGCAACTCGTTGATGTAGTTCACCACGCACTCCCTGTAACCCTCTGGGAGGCTACCGGCTAGTCTCACAGCACTCAGCCTAGTGTTCTCGACGATGTCTGCGACATCCCTGTATCCCTGGCTCAAGTAGTACACTCCCCTGAGGTACGTGGCTAAATCGTCCGCCACCCTGACTAGAATAGACTCCACGCTCCCAGAGTCCTCGAGCTCCCTGTACAAGGGTAGGAGGCCGCCGAGCCCCAGCTGGAGGAGAGCATCCTCCTCAACCATCCTCGCCATCCCGCCAAGCCTCTCCTTGACGGGCCTAGGCAAATCCCCGGTCACAGCCTCCGGCACATCGTGTATAACGGCCATCGCGAGCGCCTTCTCCCCGTCCACGCTTAAACCACACTCCCTAACCTTCAAAACCAAGCCTAAGGCTATCAGCGACACCAAGTGGGAGTGTGAGGCAACATCCTCAGCCACGCTAGCCGGCACACCCCTGATAAGCCAGCCGACCCTAG
>JAEMPJ010000030.1 GCA_022759365.1 Thermogladius sp.
GAAGAGCTCCTGCGCGAGACCCCGGGCATTAAACCACCGTTAATGCAAACATTTACCGCTAGTTAAAACCGTTTGCTAGCCATGTTGTCCACAGGCTTAATCCAAGAGCCGAGAGGCCTCCCCTCCACGACCCCGTCTCTGGCGACGATGTTGCCTCTCAGGATAGTGTACTTGACTCTACCCTTCAGCCTCCACCCTATGAAAGGCGTTGTCTTATGCTTGTAGTAGAGGTCTTCCTCCCTGATCACGTGCTCCGCCCTCGGGTCAACTACAACTAGATCCCCTGAGCTACCTGGGGCTATCTCGCCTTTCCAAGGCCAGAGCTTGAATAATCTAGCGGGGTTCCTCGCCATGAGCAAGGGGATCCTCCTTAAATCCACGACGCCTCTGAGGGCCAGGTCGATCATCAACGGGAGTAGTGTTTGAACCCCCGGCATCCCTGAAGCCGCATCCCAGACTCCAGCCTTCTTCTCCTCCGGGGAGTGTGGTGCGTGGTCGCTTCCCACAGTGTCTATGAGGCCTGTGTTCAACGCCCTCACCAACTCCTCAGCGTGCTCCCTACCCCTTATAGGCGGGTTGACCTTGATCAGAGCGCCGTACTTGTCGTAGTCATCTGAGGATAAGACCAGGTAGTGGGGGCATGTCTCAGCGTACATCTGGACACCCCTGTTCTTGAACTCGCTTACAGCCTGAAGGGCCTGCTTGGAGGAGACGTGGACTATAAGGGATCTACCGCCAACCATCTCCTGTATAGAACCTATGGTTCTAATAGCGTGGGCCTCCGCTAGAGGCGGCCGCGCGAGCTCGTGTAATCTCGGGCTCGAGCCCTGGCTCTTATACCTCTCCGTGAAGAACTCCACGATCTCGTGGGTCTCAGCGTGGAAGGCGACTGTGAACCCGTGTTGCTCGGACAACTCCATCAGCTTCACCAAGCTACTCAGCTTCGGCGGTGGGATGTTGCCTGTTGTAGGCCCGAGGAAAACCTTGAAACCGACAGCCCCTGCTTCAAGCATCTCCTTAACCTTGTCTACGCTCCCGTCGTGTACCACGCCGTACAGCGCGTAGTCTACGTAGGCCTTGGGCTTGAGTAAGCCGGCTTTCTCCAATAGCCTTCCACCAGAGTCAACTGGGGGTAGCGTATTAGGCATCTCCACCACAGTTGTGACACCCCCCGCGGCAGCGGCTTTAGACCCGTGCTCGAAGTCGTCTTTGTAGGTTAAACCCGGCTCACGCATGTGGACATGCTCGTCCACGACACCTGGGAGCACAAGCATACCCGAAGCGTCTAAGACCTCGAAGCCTGCTGGGGGTCGGAGGCCTCTCCCAATCTCCTTTATAACCCCGTCCTCGATCAAGATGTCTGCTCTAAGCATGTATTCGGGCGTTACGAGGAGGCCGTCTCTTACAATGAGGTTCACGGCTCAACACCCAAGACTCTTATGTCTCCTAGGTTAGATAAACTTTATATTTTGATGCCTTTTAGGTGATAAAGTGATTGTAGGGGGGAGTTTATGAGCGAGCTAGTTTTCGTGGGTAAGAGGACTATTAGGCACGACGCCCAGCCCAAGGTTACTGGCGCGCTTAAGTTCACATACGACCTCGAAGTCCCAGGCATGTTGATAGGTAGAATCTTTAGGAGCCCATACGCGTTCGCCGACATCTCCAGGGTAGATGTTTCCGAGGCCGAGAGGATGGGTGCTGTAACCCTCACCCCTGACGAGGTTCCGCAGAAGCTGTTCAACCCCAGGCTTGTGAGCGTTGATGAAGTGACTTTCAAAGACCACTTGATCCTGACGAAGAAGCCGAGGTATGTTGGTGAGCCAGTTGCCGCTGTAGCAGCACCGAGCGAGGAGCTGGCTCAGAGGGCCCTGGAGTCCATTAGAATCCACGTGGAGAGAGTCTACGAGCCTATACTAGACCCGTTTAAAGCGATGGATCCGTCTTCACCGCTGATACACGAGTCGATCTTGAAGGGGGATCAGGTCATAAGGGTTGAGAGGAATGTAGCCGCGAGGCTGACATACAGCGAGGGCGATGTCGACAAGGCTTTCAAGGAGGCGGATGTGGTTTTAGAGAGGAGGTTTAAGACTGGTAAGAGGTACCACATGCAGCTCGAGCCGAAGGCAGTCCTATGCGTGCCGGAGCCGGGTGGTAGGCTTACAATATACTCGACGACGCAGACTATACACAACACGAGGATACTCATAAGCGAGCTCTTCGGCATCCCGGAGAGCAGGATAACAGTGGTGAAAGTCCCTATAGGAGGCTCGTTCGGCTCAAGCATCCAGGTCAACTACCTCGTCCCGATAGCAGTCGCGCTCTGCTTGAAGTCCGGTAGGCCTGTGAAGATCGCCTACACGAGGGAGGAAGACCTGCTAGACCACTCGAACTACGTGTTCCACATGAGGATCAAAGTAGGGGCGAAGAGGAGTGGGGAGATTATAGCGGGCGAGTTCGAGAACATACTCGACATAGGAGCCCACCAGATCCAGGCCTACCCCCTCCTAGGCACATCTCTCGGCTGGTTTGTCTCAATGTACAAGTGGAGGAACATAAGGTACGAGGGGATCGCGGTATACACCAACAAGGTGCCCAGTTGCGCTCTAAGAGGCTACGGGGCGCCCGAGGTTCAGTGGGCTGTCGAGACAGTTATAGACGAGCTAGCAGAGGAGCTGAACATAGACCCCGTCGAGTTGAGGCTGAAGAACTATGTTGGCAGAGGCGACGTGTTCTGGGGGCAGGGCCCCACGGTTAGATCCATCATAAAGTCAGATGGTGTCCCAGAGCTACTTCTGAAGGGGAGAGAGCTCATAGGGTGGGATAAGAGGGGTAAGCCGAGTGAGAAGAAGGGTAGGTTTAGGAGGGGGATAGGTTTAGCCAGGGGCTTCCACACCTCGGGGGCGGGGGGCCCTATCTCCGGTGAGGTGATAGATTTCTCGGGCGCTGTCCTCAAGCTCAACGAGGACGGGACATTTGACTACATTACCGCTTTACAAGACCACGGTGGAGGCACGT